>JAGVOB010000137.1 GCA_020052955.1 Candidatus Omnitrophota bacterium
GAATCGCCAACAATTGCTTTTTTAAATTATCAATAATCGTTTTTTGTCTAATATGAAGCTGAGTGGCTATTGATGAGTTTATACGATTCTTTTCTTCTGCGATTTTTTGATAAATAGCAGTCAAATATTTTTTAGAAGCATCAATATTTTTTATAAGATCTTTGCGTTTTTTTGAATTTAACAGTTTAGAATTAACAATAGTTATGGTTTCTTCAAGGCTTTGTTTTAATTCGATACATGCTTCGCGTAAACGATACAATCCAGTTTTGTTATTCCGAATTAGAAAATTCCACAATATATTTTCGAGATTAGACACATCATCGTCAAGGGAAGACTTAGACTGCCGGTTCTCCCATGCCTTTTGTGCACTGAGCAAAATAGGAGCTGATGGAAGTAAATTGGTTATCCCGTATTTATTAAATGTATTTAATACGTACTCCAATAGTAACTTTTTTTGTCCATTTGTTAAATTATCAGCCTTATTAAGAACGAAGAAAAGCCTATCAACCCCTGAAACTATTTTCTTTAAATCATCAATATGATATTTCGTTATAGAGAAACCGCCGGTAGCCATGGTTGAAGCATCAACTACATAAATTACAGCATCACTAAGACTTAATGCTGCCGATGTAATATTCTGAATATCAGGACTAGGATCATCAAGCCCCGGGATATCAAGAAAAGAAATTCCTTTATCTAGATTGGCGTTAATTAATTTTACAGTAATAAGCCTAACTCTTTTTTTATTATCTGGATTTTCATTCTGAGTGACGTAAGGTTTTAATGATCTTGAAGTCGCGCTTATTTTTAGTGTCTTTTCGTCCATAAAGATAACTTCAACTTCATCTTTAGTACCACCAACAACAAAAACTGGAAGTCCCGTTGTCGGTAAAACATCTACGGGGCTAATTTCATGTCTAACAAGAGCATTAAGAAGGGTGCTTTTCCCTGCGCGACTTGGTCCAGTTACTGCAATTGTATATGTTGCTTGCTCTATTTTTTTGGTTAGCTCATTTATGCTTACTTTTAGAAATTGAGAATCAATATCTGATGTGCATGCTGCAATATTTGTGCAAAGTGTTAAAGCATTTTCTCTCAACTTAAAATACTCACCTGGAACTAAGGGTATTCTAGCTTCTTGCTTCCAGTTAAACACATATGCCGCTATATCGTCAAAGGTGCTTGATGACAATTCAGTCGTGTTTTTAAGGTGTAAGCATATATTTTTCTGAACCAACCATTTCGGATTTTTCTTGGTAAGTTCTGATGCAAAAGATTTATCGATCCAACAATAGTGTATTCTTTTTGAATTGATATCAAATCTGCAAAGCATTACCGGTTCTGTGGAATTAAGCCAGTATCTAATCGTATTTACTTTTTCCTCAATACAAAAAACACCATCTATGGTAGGTTTATCACTTCTTGCTTTAAGTTGAACTGAAAACTTTTTGCCAGTTGCAATATTGTCTTCAGAATTAACAATCGGTTTAGTAATTTCAACCATCGCATCTATGCCATAATCATGAGATTGCCATCTTGTGACCATCCAAGGTGCAATTATTAATTCGAAATAATTTTGGGAAATTATTTCTTTAGTTTTTTTAGACGACACTATTGGCATCCCCACCTTTCCGCCTAATTGTTTCTTTTGCTTCTTTTTTGCAAATACACGTTTTTTTACATTCATGTTTTCACTCGCCTTTGAGCGATATCTGTTAAACAAAACATTATTTATAGGACATGATCCCTTAACAAATATCCTGTTATTGAGCCCCTTTCCACTAGAAAATTTAATACGACAATGATTTGTGTTTTAAGCGGTAAGGTTGTTTTGATTTTTTGGCGATTTATAAAAACATATCGTCTGATGATATTTTCTATATAATAAAGGGTGTTTATCTCTAATTCTCCTGAAATATGGTGGTTATTTTTCTGTAAGATATTGCTTATCCAAGCTGTACCGTCTTCAATAAAATTACTTCCAATGTCATTGAGGATTTTTGAAATAGAGTATAAAACTGAAGGATGATAACCAATGTCTTCCGCAACTTTTTTGTAGAATAATTTTTCTCTTTCCTTCAGTGTATGCCATTCTTTTGCCTCCTCTTTCCAATATGGCCATGCTAAAAGATAATTATGTATAATTTCTTTTACATAATATGGTCTTTGGTTCTTGCATATTTCAACTATTTTGGGGTAAAAAGCATTCCACACTATCCAAAAGTTGTCATATTGATTTAATCTGTCTTCTACAGAAATAAATTCTTGGAAAAAGTCAGCCATTTCTCTTGAGGCGCTAAAATTATCAACGAAAGGTTTTAAGTATATCGCGATTTCTTCCTTAGTCGAAGTTAAAATAAAATATGCTAGTTTTTCCAAAAACCTTTGCTTTAGAGTATAGTCAAACTTATCATCATCTTGCAAAAGTTTTTTAGAGAAGACGGAGAAAATAACGTTTAAGAATTTTTTATGGTCTTGATTTTTTGTTCCCAAGGGCAAAAGTTCAAATGCGGTTTTTAAAGTGTCTAAATCTAATTTCTCCAAATTGTTTAATTCATCATAAGTAATCTTATTCGAAACCATTTTTATAAGTTCATTTTCATACTTCTTCTCAAAAAATTCAAAAACCTGCGTCTCGACATGTTCATAGATACCCTTTTCGTGATTTTCTTTCCTGATTTGTGCTCTTAAATCATCACATTTTGGCTTTAACAAAAGATAGCCCAAAAAGATAGCATGAGCATCATCAAAATTCGTTTCCCACAAACTATGAAGAATACCTCTAATAGCAAAAGTCGATATTTCTCTCCATTGATTAAGTAATAACAGTAATAATAATGTTTTGACTTTTCCCTTATCTTTTGGGAAACGCTTTATAATCTCAGGCAAAATAATAATAGCTGCTTTAGTACCGTCGGAGATTTGGTAATGATACTGCTTGGCCCTGATTGGGAGGGCCGCAAAACCAACAATCATTTCTTGACAAAATGCTTTGTCAGCATCATTTAATTTATCAAAAAAGTCACGTATTAGGACAGAGCAGGCGTATGATGGGATTGAATAATTAAATAAGTAGAAATCTTCTTCGGGCTTATTTTTTAGCCTCTCGACAATTTCTTTTGTTTCACTAATTATCAATTGTGCGTTGCTTTCGTATTGTTGATATTTTTGATATTTATCTTTTTCCCCTTCGAGCCTATAATCAGCCCATATTTTTAACGGCGTGTATTTCATTGGGGCAGAAGATTTCATTAAAGAGTCTTCACTATACTTCTTTAGCTCCGGATCGATTTCGGGGTTAAATTCTATTAAAACTTCTTCATCTTTCTTTTCAACCGTTGGACGCATTTTTCTTCTGTCCATTCTTGCTAAATATAATCTCCATATTTTATCAGAGTCGGTTTCCAGAGACTTGTCCGGTAAATTTAAATAATATTTATCTAATATTTCCCATATGGTTTTTTGTCTTTCCTTGACTTCGTTTTCGCTTTCATCTCCTAACCTAAACAACTGATAACGGAGCGCCAAGTCTTCTAATGAAAGCTTCCGATGACAATCATCGCATGATTCAATTCTTTCGTTTTCGTATATTTCATTTTTATAGTTACTTGGAAACCCATTTTTAAATGCTACTAGATGACTTTTTTGCTGTTGATCGAGCATCATTCTGCCTGCATCATAAAGAAAAAACTCTTTTGTCTTAAAAAGGATTTTTGCGATATTGAAAAGCTTAGAGGGTTGAGCAAGAACTATACTTGTAACTATGGCAGTTATTGAAGAGGATTTTGAATTTTCAATAAGATACTGACACCATTTTTCGATGTTTTCCTTTGATTGTGATTTTGCATATTCAAGAAACCATTTTTCGAGTGCCATATGTATGGATTCAAGAAGAGATGTCGAGACTTGTGTGCCTCTGTACATGTTCCAGAGTCTGTTGCTTATATACTGTTTTATCGGTTTTGCTTCACCAACAAAGATATTCACTTCTTCTATTTCATCATTGAGTTCAGATTTTGCGTAGCATTCAATGGACTTATTTGTAAACGATAGAATAAAATCAACTGTTTCTTTAGGATCAACTCTTAAGAGCTGAAACACTGGGGTTTGGAATGCACTTGCCGGGAAGTAATCAAAATCGTGTTTTTCGGAAAGACCAAAATCTTTTTCAACACCTATTGAATGATACTCATATCTATCTGCTTTTTCAGGGGGATGAAACCAAAAAGGATCTGCCAGTTTTATAACATAATTGGGAAGGCTTTTTACAACTTCAAATCCATCTGTTATTGATGTTAAAATTGTTTCGACGATTTCATAATATTTATCTCTATGGCCAGTTTGTTTTTTAGAGATAATTTCATCAAATATAGATTTTAGCTCATCGATAATTTCTGAAGCGCCCTGCAGAATTACTCTTATTAACTGTTCTTTCCCATCGTTACGAAACCCGTATCCGAAACCACCATTTTTTGCGATTTTATCATAATAAAACAGTGCTATTTGACTTGCCTTTTTTGTTGTCTCTCCTGTTTTGTTTTTATTATTCCAATCATCTAGCAATGGAAGAATAGTATTTATATTCTGCGAATCAAGGGCGTCTTTGTTTTTGTGTATTAAACCTATTACAGATATCCAACCTTTTCCTTTAGGTCTTGTAAATAGAGTCTTTAATGCAATATTTGTTGTTTTGCGTATACCGAGCAAACTCAAAAAACTTTCGTCAATGTCCTTGCAAGCTATCCTAAGCAGAAAAATAAGCCTCATTAAAAGATTTTGCTTATTTTCTAAAAGTTTGCTTTCAAATAATTGGAAGAACCTCTCTGAATAATCGGATAGCAGTACTGATATATAAATCTCATCTTTCCAATAATTTTCGATTCCATTATCTGTGATAGAAGCATCTATTAATGAACTGACTTCGCTCTGGTTGCTAATCAATTTTTCCGAAAGCCAATTTCTAAAAGCTCTTCGAATTGGCAATGAACTTCCAATTTCATGAAAAAAGTCCGCATATTTCACCGAATTACAAAAGCTCCGTTCTATTATCTTATCCAATGCCCATTCCTCATAAATATCATGTGCAATAAAGTATCCGCCGGCTTTAGAGTCATATTTAATAATTTCATCGGCTTCTAGATTTTGAAGTATCACATTATCATAAATATCAGACTGGACAAAGAGATGTCCGTCATTAGCCCTTTTTTGTGCAATTTTCAGAAAACATTCTTCTCTTCTTCTATGGATATTATCTTTTTGGTATGCCGATTTTGATATTTGCTTATTCCACATGATTTCTTTGAAATCAGCAAAGCTTGTTTTATTATTTAGCTTGTCGTAACTCTGGAGATACTCATTAAGATAAAAAGGGCATTGTAATAACTCTAGTAGCCTTTCATTATTTGGTAGAATAAAGTTATTCTTATTCGAAATAGCAGTGAGATCCTCAGCCGTTAGATTATCAATATTTAATGCTTGGAAACTAATGTGATAGACTGCTACAAATTGAAATTTAAGGTCATCTAAATAACTATATCTTGTTGCAAATATAATCTTCCACTTGTTCGCGAGCAGAGCAGATAAAAATTCCTGAAAAACTTCTTGATTTTCAACGTCAGATAATTTTTCAGCAGAATCAATGACTATATATTTTTCATCTATGTTTTGATGTTCTTCGATGAAGCCCAACAACGTAAACTGCCCATAATTAGCAAAGAGATGGTTAATATTAGGGACATTAAATTCAATAGCTTTAAAGATAAAAAATGGGGTTTCCTCTTTTAACGAGCCATAAAGGTCTTTAATTACAGCGGTTTTCCCGACACCAGCTTTACCACTTAAAATTAGTAGCGGAGATTCAACGACAATACTTTTGATATTTCCAATAATCGAAGACCTGTCAATTTTAATTGACTGCCCTTTGAATTTTATTTCGCAATGTATCGGCGTAAGGATTGATTCGGTATGTAGAGTCAATTCGTTAATAAAATCAATTATGCTTTTGTCAAGGCTGAAAAAGTGTTTCGCTATTCTTGCATTTTTTTCAAGAGCAAGTTGCGCTTCAAAATGGCTCGGAATTCTCCAGTCTATTTCAACATTTTGAGTTTTAGCGTAATCCTCAATGTCTATTTTGTAAGATGGTTCCTTCTGGTTTCCTTTACTGCTTTCTGAGAATTCCTGGTTTATATAAAATAGGATTTTATCGAGCTTTGAATTCTTGGCTTTTGCCTTAGCAATAGAATCTTTTATGTCTGTTTTATTTTCACTAATTTTTGTTTCATAAAACTTTGCTTGAAACCCTATTAATTTGCCTTCATATTCAATAGGTTCTGATTCTATACCCGCCTGATTTTTATACCTAAATAGCCCCGTTTTTATATTAAATTCACTACAAAATAGAAGGGAGCAAAGCCATTCAAAAGACTTTTGTTCTTTCCCGTTAAATTTTGCCTTAAAGTTATTCCAGTTTATCTCTGTTAAAGATGAATTTGTTTCCATATGTCACTTTCGATCCATAAATTAGTCATTCTTTTTATTGATGCTTCGTCGCGCGCATTTTTACTACCTTGATTACTAGAAATAATCAATCAAAGTTAAGATTATTCTCTCAATTTACTAGTTGATATAATCTATCATTTTTAAAGAAGTTTGACAAGACTATCTAGTGACATCGGGAAAGTAGATAGTCTATTTAACCAACCCGTTCGCAGTTCACCGTGATATCCTTCCAAAAGCGAAAGGTTTATTAATGCTCTTTACTACTCTATAATTACAACAAAATGTACACGAATAATCCCAAAGACAAAGAAAGCATTAAAGATACTACTGAGAAATATGCTGAAAGTTATGCGACAAGCAAAACAGAGGCTTCGGATTTCCCTGAATCCGGAGATTTTGTAAGTAACTTGTTCAGAGATAAACTTGCTGAACAAAAGGAATTAATGAGCCAAGCCTTGTATCTGATAGATGAAAGGCAGATGCTTTTCAAAAGAAACCTTAAGGAGCTGGAAAACGCAATTACCAGAACTCATAACCTTGAGTTTTCTATTCCATCACCTCTAATGTATGAGCCTCCTTCACTTGATAGCTGGAAGAACAGGGTTACCCTGGAAAAAACAATTACTGATATTGAAACAAAGAAATCTGCTGAATATGTTCGCTCCTGGCAAGATATTGCGCAGTTGAAAAAAGACTTGTGGCCGGTTATTTCAGAATATGTCAGGACAAAGAAGAAATTGGAGATGATCGCAGGAGAAAACAGTCAAGATGAAATCTTCAACCCGCGCAAGAAGGAACCGGAAAATCGCAAGGAAACTATGATATATATCCTGCCGAGGAGAATACCTTAAAATGCCCACCAGAACTAATGACTCAGACATTAAAGAAATGCTATTAAAACTATTGCCTGTCTTAGGCAGAAAAGACATTGAACAATTATGGCTGACTTATTGCGTATCTGATGAAAAAGAAAAGGCTGAAATATCCCAAAGACTAAAACTTATGCTGGTACAGAACCTTGACCAGGGCGTTACCAATCAGACATCCTTATTTCTTCCCCCGAGTGAATTAGGCGCCTCCGGTAAGTATCGGGTCGGAAACGTAATTTATGGAGGCAAAACACTTTATCCTTTCGGCCTTGAAGACAAGGAAATCTGCGAGCATATTTCCATCTGCGGCAGGACAGGCGCCGCGAAAACAACGGTGCTTTTTCACATATTGCTGGAGATGATGAAAAAGAACCCGGATGTTAAAATACTGGCATTTGATTGGAAAAGGGAATTGCGTTCCTTGCTAAATGAACCGTCTTTGGCAGGTAATGTAAGGGTATATACAGTCGGCAGGGATAATGTTTCTGGAATTAGTTTTAACCCGCTTATCCCGCCGCCAGGAGCGATCATCACTAACCATCTTGAGAATTTACTCGATATAATATGCCGCTGCTTTTATGCCGGTGAAGGAGTTTACGACATCCTAACAAGGGCAATTGATGAATGTTACAGGGAATTTAAGGTTTATGAAGGCAAGGCTAAAAGGTACCCTACTTTTTTGGATGTCCATAATAAAATACAAAGCTATCAGCTTAAAGGAAGAGAGCATGAGTGGAAGAGTTCTGCATTAAGGATTACCAGGACGCTTGGGTTCGGTGAGTTTGGTAAAATCGTCAATATTCCTCAGCAATATCCATTGGAAGAGTTGTTCAACCAGCATGTGATATTAGAAATGGATGTTCTGCCGATGGCGAAAAGAGTGTTCTTTGTAAGCAGCTTACTTTTGTGGCTTTATAATCATGCCTTGTCCAAAAGAAGTAATGAGCAGAATTATGACCAAAACCTCAATAGGATAGTGGTTATTGAAGAAGCGCATAACATCGCAACGAAACATGTCACCAGTACCAGAGAGTCAGTAGTTGAGATGCTCATAAGACAGGCAAGATTTCTTGGTCTCGGTTTGATACTGATAGACCAGACTCCAAGCCAGCTTTCACCGGTTGTTTTAGCAAATACTCATGTCCATATTAATCTTAACCAGAAAAATGGACCAGACATTAACACAGCCTCAAGCAATCTTTTGCTTGATGATAATCAAAAAAGGTGGCTATCCCAGCTCAAGGTGGGCGAGGCAATAATAAGGCTATCAGGCAGATACCTTTTGCCTTTTGTGATTAGGGTTGACCCTGTTAAAATCAAAGAGAAAATCGTAACTGATGAAGTTGTCAGCGAGCATATGAAGTTATTGCGGTTAAGTTATTCTAACGATTCGGCTTGCGAAACAGTAAATAATGGCAGCAATGGTGTTATTCGTAACGGGGCTAAGTATAAAGACAAATTAACAGAAAAAGAGATAGTATTATTCAAGGATATAATAGAGCATTCCTTTATAGGGATTGCCCAGAGATACAAAAATTTAGATATGACAGCGGAACAAGGTAACAAGACAAAATTGGGATTATTTAATAAAGGCGTGGTAGACGAAGAGAAGGTAAATACCGGTAAATCCCAGATTCTGTTATTAAGGCTAACTAAAGTTGGTGAAGAGATAGCTACTGAATTAGGATTTCCGGTTAGCCGAATAGATGGACAGGCCTCATTGGAACACGAGTATTGGAGGAACAGAGTTGCTCAATATTGCCGTAACTTTGGCTATCAGGTAAAGTTTGAAGTTCGTGTTAATGGTGACTCGGATATAGTTGCAGAAAAAGGTGATTTACGCATAGCGCTTGAAATAGAGACGGGCAAGAATGGCGTTAACGATGCCATAGATAACATACAGAAGAACCTCAAAGCAGGGTTTGAGCAAATCATATCCGTTGCCACTAATAAGGAGTTTTTTAGGGAATTGCAGAATAAGGTTAAGGAAACGGGACTGGGACCAAATGACCGGGTAAAGGTTGTGCTGTCTGATAAATTCTAAAGAAAAGCCGGGTTCATAAGTCCTTTGGCTGGATTGTCTTCCTGCGGTTGGCTTTTGCCCTTGAGACCGCTTTTTTAATGAGCTCGCCTACCTCTTTACTTAGCGCCTGGGGAAAACTATCAGTTATTCTCATGCCAGCAGCCTTCTTTATTCTCTTTAGAACGATAAGAAGATTGCTCATTTAACCAACCGTTCTTAGCAGCTGGTTTGCTTTTGGTCCCAGTTTGCTTATTAAAGGCGAGTATTCTCTGAAAATTTTGGACATCTCTGGTTTTTGCTTCATAGCCTTAAGTTCGTTTAATAGTATAAAAAGATTAAGATATACGATAGAAAGCCTTATAATGGCATCTGACAGGCTCGCTTCTGATTCCGACTGAAAAAACCAGCTTACGTATGAATTACCCGGATTTTCCGCCTGCTTTAGCCGTTTGAAACCAATACAAAACTCAACTTCTTTTATCCCTGAAGCAAGTCTTTTTAATAAATCTTCCAATGTTATTTGCATGGTCTTAGCGTTCATTTTTTATTATAGAGGGTCCTGTATAAATATTTTTCGTTTTTCTTTTTAGTCCCGGCGATACTGCGAAAAACTATCGATAATCTCTATCGCGGTATACAGATCCCTGAGCTGGTCTATGATATGGCTCATTTTTTGGTTTATGTCGCTGATAAGATTTGCTAAGCAAGCAATGTCCTTGTTGCATTTTTTCTTGGTCCTGTGTTTCTTATAAGTTGCTGTCATTTTTGAGTGCGTTTTTCGAAATACCTTTTGAGGGTCGAAACCCATTCCGGAACCAGATCGTCAATGCTATCCCTTGAAGTGGTTATTTCATAACGGTTGGATATCTCCTCATAAAGGTTTTTGGTGTCATCTGTCATTAGCCTTTGAAATTATCCAAGTATAAATAGTTTGTAAAGCAGTTGTAATACGGCTTAATCGTGAGAAGAAAAATATCTTGGCTTTCCCTTTGAATAGTCGCCGACAAGTTTTTCGTAAAGACCCGCGATTATATCGCGAGTCTGATAAATAACCTTCATCTGGTTATCCGGAGTATAAAGAAGCTTGTCTAGCGTGAATTGTGAAAGATTTGTCTGTCTTTCATACTTCATTCTATCAATAATCTTTTCTTTTTGCTCTTTCGTGAGTCTTACATTCAAGCTGGTGTTTTTAGGCATTTTGGTGTTACTTTAAAGGGACACCAATCGTATATAAAGTTTTCGTTTCAAAAGATAGCCGTTTACCAGTTTACAAGCTTTGTACCTTTCCGACTAATCCTAACTTTGCGATGGCCTGGGCAATCATCTTTAAGGTTTCAGGGTTACCGGTTAACTCGTTAATCAGCTCGTCAGAAGATTCCCTTTTCTTTTCAAGCTCTTTCATTCTTTCTTTTAGCGTTTCAACTTCTTGTTCTAACTCGTGTTTTTTCTCTTTTGGCAAGTCTTCGAGATTATAAACTGATTTCAACATTGCATCCTTAACATCTTTGCTTGATAAGTGGGTATAGAAATCACTCATATCTTTTGAATGTCCCATAAACTTCTGAGCTGTCTTTTGCGGTATCCCGGAATTGAGATAGAGTTCTGTTCCTCTTGTGTGCCTCAAGAGATAAGGGTTTATTCCTCTCCCCAAAACCTTCTTACTCAACACAGTTAACCATAATGAGAGAGCTCCTTTATTCAAAGGTTCATTCTTATCCATCTTTGAAGGGAACACAAGTTCAACATCTTTCCCCTTTTCTTCCTTTAATTTTTTGAGGTAATAGGTTGCCTCTTTTACATAAACATTCCTAGCCCTCTTTGTCTTGGTTGCATAGATACTAAGTTCAGAAACATCTCCTTCAACATCAAAGTTCACATCTTTCCACTTCAAATTTCTCAATTCAATAGGTCTAAGAGCCGATTCATAGAGGGTTATAAAAAATGTTTTCCAAAACAAACGAGGTTCCGCCTTCATCATTTTCTCGATTTCTTCTTTCTTAAGAATTGTGTTAGAATTTATTTTTTTCTCGTTAAATGCCCGTTGCATCTTGATATCTTTAAGCTCTTCAAATTTTTCACTCCAATCCTTGTATTTCCATTTCAAAAATCTTTTAAGGTAGATTTTGATGCCGTTGGTTGTCCACTTCTCGCGATTACTCTGGTTAAGCAATGCAAGATACTCCCTAATATCCTTTAAGGTAAGATTATCAAGGGGTTTCTCAAGGGTATCTCTTATCTGAATTATACTTCTTCGGATATCCTTGAGTTTTCTCTCTCCTGCCCCAATGCTACAATACGAAATAAATTCGTTTATTATTTTTTGTTCTTTGCCAGGCAGTCTTGAGAACACCTTCTCTAAAGCTCCTTTCTCATATTCAGGGTAAACTACTCTCATATCTTATTGAGTTAGTAGATATTTATAAACCCTTTGAAAGTTTAGTTTTTTAACAAACCCGTAAAGAGGAGGTTTCAATTTCCTAAACTTTTGTTAGGGTTTGTTATCTTAATTCCTGCAAGTCCATAGGGAAGCTAAGATAAGCCCAATAAACTACAACCGCCAATGATATTTTACCCTTACAACCTTTGCGGTGGGCTTGCGGTTGGAAGGATAATAAACAGGAGTAGTTAACTGTCTTTTAAAATGTTGCTTTGAGAGCGACGCCTCACCCGGACAGGGCAGGAAAAGTTAACTCACGACGGGAATTGTATTGCAAATGTAATACATGCACTTTAACCTTTATTTACTCGATGAAGAAACCCAACGCCGTTCCTAGCAAAAGAAATATGTGGATTTCTGGCTGTATCGTTAGAGGAATATCAAAAGGTTCGTGTTTCTCGCGAAAGACGAACCTTTTCAATAAAAAATCTCTGTGTTAATAAACCCAACATTTCGCCTGAATTTCTTGGATACTCCATTTCGAAAAAAGTATAATGTACAATAATACCATCAGTTTTCTTTGCATCTAGACGATATTAAGGTATAAGATAAAAACTATGTCTTCTACAAACGACAAAATCATACGGGCAGCTCTCCGAAATGTTTTAGATAAAGATCAGGAGAAGTACCGTTCAGAAAATGGGCATCCTGCAGAAATTTTTGAAGAATTAGGGGTGCGGCACGGAACAGCAAGGATAGATATGGCTGTTATTAATGGTGTTATGCATGGATATGAAATAAAAAGTGATTGCGACACACTTGACCGATTACCAGAACAGATGAACGAATTCAATGATGTCTTCGATAAGCTGACTTTGGTTGTCGGAAAGCGTCATTTATATGATGCAATATATATCGTTCCTGACTGGTGGGGTATTATTCTTGCGAAAATTGATGCAAACCAGGAGATATTTTTTCAAACCATTCGTGAAGCCGATGTTAATCAAAGCCAGGTCGGAGTTTCTATAGCACGGTTACTTTGGAAAGAAGAAGCACTTCAGATTTTAGAAGAACAAAACAAGGCACAGGGGGTACGCTCCAAGCCACGCGAATTTATATACCAAAGACTATCTAATGTATTAGATGTTAATACTCTTAAAGAGAAAGTAAGAGATGCATTGCTGATTTCTAGGGGAGCTTGGCGATCTGATGTGCCGTTAATGTTAAATGGTGATTTATAAAAGCGTCAAGCCACTGTGGGGTATTGCCCGTGCCTTTCACTCCCGGATTTTTAATATAAGTTTCGAAATGTTTTGCTTTTTCAGCAATAAATTTATCACCGTTACTAAATTTTCCCCCACCAAATCTTCCATCTTTTACCAACAGAGCCGCACTAGCTAAATATAGTTCAAATCGTTTTATCTTACCTTTGAGAATAAGCCAATTGTCTTCAAGCGCGTATTTAATGCTTGATGTAGGATGATAAAACTGCAATGTTTCATTATAGATAGGGTTTCTTATTGTGTAATCTGCAAAGGTTGGAACCCTTTTTGTTTGTTTATTTCTCATGTTTAACCAACTAAGCCATTCAATTCTAGGGATAAGTTTTTCCTCATCGACTGTACATTCAGATAAGTCTTCTGGAAATGTACCGCAAGCAAAAATAAAATTTCGATACTTCGTCAAGTCCTTAATGTCCTGACTAAGATTGAAATATTTAAAATAGCATTCCCCCTTCTCCTTAATATCGACTACTAAATCAATATTACCACAGCTAGTGTCGAGATATTTTAAAACAACATCGAGTTCATTGTTTAGTTTATTTGTATTTTCTAAATCACTCGAAACAATTCGGAGGCAGACTCCTCTTTTATATTTTTTTAGGGCTTGTCTAATTTCTGTTTTGATTTTTTCGCTGTCGCTTAGGTTCAAAATGGGTATGAGTATTACCCCCTGTTTGGCTGCTTCCTCTAGAATTTTTCCTATACTTTCTGCCTTTAGTTCAACAGTGTACAGTAGACTAAAATCGATAAAAGCTAGCCTAGTGCCCCAATATTCAGCTATCTCTTTTGGAATCTTAGGAATTCTTTTCGTTATAAATTCTGTAATTAACTCTTGGAATAACTCTTCTCGAGTTTTTCTAATTTTCTTCTCTTTATCTTTAAATAAAGATTTTGGTTTCGGCATAACAAGCTCTATAAGCGGTGATATTTGATCCTTATATTCATCTACCAATCCCGCTAAAGCATTTTGCTCGGCGTATTTCCATTTTAATATTGGGACATAGTGCTTTGAGTCAAACATATTATTTATTCCACTTTATATCAGGGAAGCACTTTCTAGCTTTTGCTTCGTTTACAATTTTGTTCAAGTAAACGTATTTATTGCCTTTATGTCTAATCTGCCCAGCAATAATAGCTACGTGCACTCCAAGCTCTTGGGCTAGGCTATTTGCCGCCATAGAAGAAGGGACGAGTCTAGCTGGACTGACCTCCCATTTTGCTCTTGGCAAAAGAACTTCTTCTGCTAATGCGTCTGCTTCTCGTTCCTTCTCATCTATATCAATTATTTTTATTCCTTCGATTTCATCGTAAAAAAGGCTGATGCCACTATCGTAATGTCGAGCAATGTGTGCCAACTCATGTATTAATGTAAACCAAAAATTGTCTAATCGATCATACCTAAGGGTTAATCCTATAATTGGATTATCTTTATTAATTAGAATGGTTGCCCCATCTAAGTAAGTTTTAGAAAAGTGCGGCTCGATGATTAATATGATTCCATACTCTTTCAGGTATTCTTGAGCCAATATGGGGCTATTTTCTTTCGTACTTAACTTTACCAATTTTTGCATAAAATCAAGATCGATAGTCCCATGTTTATATCCCTTTAATGTTTTTACCTTCTTCGCCTTTTTAGACACCCAAATAGCCCAAGCAGTTAAGGCATGTTTGTCTGTGAGTGGTGAAGATCTATAATTGGATTTGCGCAACATTCCAACAAGCTGCGCAGAAGAATCAATTGATGAAAAGAAATTTTTGAGTAGATCGAGTTTGCTATATTTTTTTAATGGAGCATTGCCAAAATAACCCCTTGTCTCCATTTCTACTACAAGACGGTTGTCCCAATTCTGGTATTCGTAATTTTCGCCCGAGTCTGGTTTCCTTATAAGTACTTTGGCTGGAATCCCTAGACCTGCTTCTAGAGCTCTCACCATTTCAAGAGTTAGTTGACGTTTGCCTGAAAGAATTTCTGATACTCTGCTTCTGCTGCCAATGTAAGGAATAAGGTCGCTTTGTGTAAGGCCAACTTGTTCCATTCTGAATTTAATCGCATCGATAGGATCGGGAAGTGTCTCTGGAAATACTCTCGTTTCGTAATCTTGGATAAGAGTACTAAGAAGGCTAAGCTGCTCCCCTTCCTCTGAATCAGGATCTGGGTCACCTCGCATTAAATCCTCAAGTAGTTTAAGGGCCTCTTTGTAATCTTCTTCAGTTTTTATAACTTTAATTTTACTCATATTTTTGTCTAATCTATTTTCCATTTATCATATTCTTTATGCGTGCCTATCTTCTTTATTTGCACAATCTCGTTTTTGTAACTGACCTGTACTAGCAAGCGATACTTGTTCCAACAAATATCGAAAACTACTTGACGATCCTTTAAGAAACTGGCCTTTGGGTATCTTTTTCTAATATCATGTGGGGTATTCCACTGTGATCCCTTCACTTCCGCTTCCCAAGACTCAATTTGTGATCGCGCTTCTGCATATTTTTCTTTGAAATAGTGCAATATTTCTCTGCCTAATAATTTCATATTTTTTCAATGAACATTGTATCTTTCTGTTTGTTCCCATATTGGGAATATACATCATACAGTATAGATTGTCAAGATATTTTTTTATCCATCTCTTATATTTATAGCGCACTTAAAAAATGTTCGTGATTCGCTGGAATTACGAACTTTTTCTTGTGACCATTAAAGGTTCACATTTCATAAGAATTAGGAACCTTTTGGTCTGCCTTAAATCATATCCTGTAATGTGCGGGATTCGTTTCATCTTTTAGGTTATGGCTATCTAATATTTTTCACTATGCCCTTTATGCTTCAAATAGTTTTCCTCGTATCTCCTCACCAAATCCGGTTGATCCTTTATTATAAGTAAATTCTCCGCATTCTTTTCTTCTGCCCCTTTGGTAAAGTTAAAACTTCCTGTAATTATCACTTTACTATCAATTATCATTATTTTATTATGCGCAATAGCATGTCTTGAATCAATAAAGGTTGGAATACCTGCTTTAGCAACGTCACTTATCTTAGAGTACCTTTCTGTTTTCTGGCTCTTGTCCAAAACGATCTCAACATCAACACCGCGCTTATGTGCTTTTATCAGTGCGTCTGCTATCGGTTCTGATGTAAATGAATAAGCTTGGACACAGATTGTTTTTTGAGCAGCCCTTATTTCATTAATTATGGCTTCTGTGCATCCGCCGTTGGGTGAAAAATAAGCATTGATTTTTGAGTTAACAGGACTGCTATTTTCAACAACCGCAGTAGAATGAGAATTAGCTGATTGTTGATTGAGATACCAAAGACCAATACCACCAAGGATAAGAATAAAAATGAGAATGATGAAAAATTTTCTCATAAATTAGAGCCTTGCTTATTCATGATAATACATAATCTTGGATACCATGTAAATATTAACATTATTGTATCTTAAAACACCATTCAAACTAGAACAGAGAATAAAATGTTACTATTCCTTTGATTTTATTCTGAATTTTGGGTAATATTTTATTCTACTATCGTTTGTTGTAATTTAACATCAACTTATTTTATAGTCGGTATGAATGAATTAGAAAAAGAAAATAAAGAGCTCTTAACGACCATTGAGAAATTACAAAGACAAGTTAAGGCGCTAAAATCCAGAAAAACATATGGGCTTGTTTGGGAGGAGGAAAAAGAACCCGAACAAGTAGTTTTGGACTGTCAGCATAAAATCCCAATTCTAAAAGAGGTAAAAATAAAAGATATTGACTCAAGAGGAATCCTTCCAACAAATTTCATGATAGAGGGTGACAATTACCACTCATTATCGGTTCTGAACTACACACATAAGGGTAAAATCGACTTAATTTATATTGACCCCCCTTATAATACTGAATCTAAAGAATTTGTATATAATGATAAATACATAGATAAAGAAGATACATATCGGCATAGTAAATGGTTAAATTTCATGAAAGCAAGATTAAGCTTAGCAAGAGAGCTTTTAAATGCTACTGGTGCTATTTTTATCTCAATTAATGAAAATGAATTTTGTCAATTAAAATTACTTTGCGATGCAATATTTGGGCCATCTAACTATATGTCTACCTTTACGATAAAAGTTAGGCACGAAGAGAGAATTTTAAAGGGTGATAAAGATTTTCATGAAGTAGTCGAATATTTATTGATGTATCGAAAAACCCAAGAATACATCACTACAAAGAGAATTAGGGATAATACTTCCAACCAAGAATATGTTTATGAGATCCAAGAGTTGATTAAGAAACCTAAACATATCGAACTTGGCTCTAAAAAGGTTTTTGTTTTCAAGCCAGGACAATATAAAATCATAAAGGGCGCACCTGACGAAAAGAAATTAAAGAAAATCAATATTCGAGGTAGTATTAAGGAAGGTAATAGCAGTGGAAGATTTTATATGGCTCATCTCGAGAAAAAGAGGAAAGACATTGCTTATCTATACAAAGTTCCCAATATGGGTGGTGATGGCCTTGGTTACAGGTATTTTTTAGCTCCTACTTCTGAAAAAAAATCTAATGGCGATTACTTTCAAGGAGTACCCCAAGATAGATCTGATGTGAAAGAAATCCCTTATCCCAACTATTTTGATTTTGAAGAAGATTTTAATAATGTTGGATATGAAGGAGAGGTGGATTTCAGAAACGGTAAAAAGCCCATCAATTTTATTATGAAGGTATTTGAAATGGGCGGATTAATTAATAATAAAAACGCCCAAATCGTAGATTTCTTTGCAGGTTCAGGTTCTACGGCGGAAGCCTTATTAAGACTAAATGCGGTTGATGAGGGAAAAAGACGATTTATTATTTGCACAAATAATGAGGTAGAATACAAATCCGATCAAGAATTGAAAAAGCAAGGATACAAACCAGGAGATAAAGAATATGAAGCTGAGGGTATTGCTCAAAAAAAGTGTTATCCGCGATTAAAAAACATTATAAATGGATACGGCGATTATAAACCATTGTCATTTAATTTAAAGTATTTTAAAACAGTTTCATTAGATATAGACCATATCTCGCATGTTTCCGACGAGCAAAAAATAAATTTGACTCACAGAGCAGGCGAAATGATTGCTTTAAGAGAAGATACTTTTGAAGAGGTTGAGAAAAATGAGTATTGGCAGGTATTTAAAAACAGAATGAAATATACGGCAATTTATTTTAAGGAAGACAAATTGAAATTAAATGAATTTACTAAAAAGTTAGGGAATCTAAAAGAACCGGTCGTTCTTTACATTTTTAGTTGGGGCAAAAATGAATATAAGAACGAGTTTACAGAATATAAAAATATAAAGGTTGAGGATATACCCGAACCTATTATTGATGTTTATAAAGAAGTAAATCGTTTGAGCTAGTAAAATATGACAACAATTCACTTAAAACCATTTCAGGAAAAAGCCATTTCAAGCCTAAGGAAGCAATTTTTAGAATTGTGGAAAACCAACAGGAAACAAATTTCCTTGATATTTAAATCACCAACAGGTAGTGGGAAGACCGTAATGGTTGCGCAATTTTTGAAAGACATAAGTAATGACCCACAGTTCAGCGTAGATAAAGCATTTTTGTGGTTTAGTTTTAGCGAGGAATCATATGCTCAAAGCAAGAAGAAGCTTTTTGATTATTACGGAGGTGCTAATGAGCTTAATCTTCTAGATCTAAACGACTTAAGTAAAGGCAAGCTTAGTACTAATAATGTTTTTTTCATCAATTGGCAAAAAATAAAATCTTCCACAAAAGAAGGACGGATACTCCGTAATCCTACTGAATACACTAGCAGCGACTATGGTATTTTTGACGAGTTCATCAAAAGAACACAAGAAGAGAAAAGAGAATTGATCCTAATTATAGATGAAGCACACAGGGATACAGAAACTGAATTGGCAGATGAACTAATAGCACTAATTAATCCCAGAATTATTCTAAAGATAACAGCAACTCCTACGATAGAGCCAACAGCATCAGATGTCCTTCAAAAAAGAATGGGTTTTAATGAGGTCCTGCGAGAAGATGTTATTGAAGCTGGTTTAATAAAAGAAAAAATAGTTACCCAAACAAAAGAGGATTTGGATAAATTGGCACAAAAAGAGATTGATCAGGATTTAATTCTTTTAGAACTAGCGTTCAAGAAACGAATAGAATTAAAAAAGGCATATAAAGAGCTATGCTTGGAGATTAATCCAATAGTTCTTATTCAATTACCTAACGATGACCAAGCAAGAAAGGAAACACTAGATAAATCAAAACTGGACATAGTTAAAGATTTCTTAAAAAATAAAAATATTGATGAGCACGATATTGCTATCTGGCTATCAGAAAAAAAAGAAAACCTGGAAGAAATCGAGAAAAACGATTCTTTGGTTTCGTTCTTAATTTTCAAACAGGCTGCAGCAACAGGTTGGGATTGCCCACGAGCAGCAATCTTAGTAATGTTTAGAGAAATAAAAAGCCCAGTATTCCATACGCAAACGGTAGGCAGAATTTTAAGGATGCCTGAAGCAATTCATTATTCGAAACCGGAATTGAACATAGGTTATTTATATACAAATTACGAAAGGAATCAAATACAGTTACCTGATAACAAACAAGGGCAGAACAAACCATTTATTTACGAAAGTAAGAGAAAGGCCGGAATAAATCCTATCATTCTTCAGTCTACTTTTATGCGAAGGACCGACTACAATGACTTAGGTGACTCTTTCCAGAATACATTTGGGGAAGTTGCGGATACTTTTTTCAATGTAAAAGGAAAGGGATTCCTTGGGGATGCGAGAGAAAAAATCATTAAAAAGGGAATCGAGTTATTTAATGTGAAAGTTAAGAACAAACTGATTGTAGATGCTGAGATTGAAGACTATGACAATTTTGTAAAAGAAATTAGAGAAAAAGGTGCCGATTTAAGCGAAGAAACATCAAGGAATGATATTGAAAGAATGTATAACTTGCTGTGTTTTAATATTATCGCAAAACAAGAAGAAGAAAATAAGAAATTTGCGCCAGAGAGATCTTGGGGAAAACTAAAGACTGCGCTTAATGTTTGGTTTGCTGAGAAGATACAAGAGAAAAGAATCACATACTATACGATAATAGTAAGCGATCTACTAAAACCAGATAGTGTTTTAAGAAATGTTGTTGCCGAGGCATTGGAAAAATATAGACCAATCAGACAGGAGGAGGTTAAGACAAAAGAATCAAGAGCCAAAAGAACGGAAGTTTTGGATATTCCAAGGGATATATTGTTTTATACTGATGATTATGAAGAAATTAAGGGGCTAAAGAAGAATAGCATGTCTCCATTCTATATTGCTAAAAAATATGATGGGAAAAAGAATGAAACAGCGTTTATTGAGTATATAGAATCCAAACATATTGATTGGTGGTATAAAAATGGGAATTCTGGTAGCGAACATTTTTCGATACCCTATTATGACGACATAGAAAAAAAGGAGAGGCTGTTTTATCCTGATTGGATAATAAAAATTAAAAGTACAATCGTAATATTAGACACGAAACAAGGATTGAGTGGAACAGTTAACGCGCCAGACACTAAAAGAAAAGCTGAGATATTGCAAAAATGGATCAAAGAGCAGAATAAAAAAGGGACTAAAGTTAAAGGTGGTATAATCACGAAGGTGTCTGAAATATGGAAAATAAACGATAACGACGAATACAGTGTAGATTCAAATTATACTACATGGAAAAATCTTGGTGAAATTTTTTAAGCGTCTGAAGAATTGGAGGAGAAATAAAATCCTATTGATATTTAAGTATTATTTAATGTATATTCCCTTATATAAATAAAACAGTCACCTTTCGGGATGAAAGATGACTGTTTTTTTATCTAACTTTCACGTCTTTTATTATCTATAAAATACCTCCTAATCCTTATCTTGTCAAGGATTATTTTCAGGATTATCAATAAAAGTCAGTCCATTCAAGAATTATCCAAAAAATTTATAAACTCCCATGTTTTATCATCGCTAAAACAGCCTTAACCTCAATAACTTCAAGGCATAACAGCCAATTTTAACGCATCACAAACAGGCATACTTCATCCCGAAGTGTGTCTTTTGGTGCTATAATTGAGTAAAAAGGAGGCTTGAGTATGTTTAAAAAAAATGACGCGCACAAAAAGGCAAAAATGGGAGTTAGATGAAAGCAAGTTCCTTACAAGGAATGAGGTAAAAAGATTAAGACGTATTTGTAGACGTAGAAGCAAAGTTCATAAGGTAGGAGTTAGGGATTTTTTAATTATTGATTTAGGACTATATTGTGGGCTGAGAGTGCAGGAAATAGCAGATTTAAAAGTGGGAGATATTCTGATAAGCGATGAGCGGTCGTCATTAATAGTCCGCAATGGAAAGGGTGGCAAAAGACGGGTTGTTCGTTTCAATGGGGAATTCAAGAAACACTTTAAGGATTATTTAAATTGGAAAGTGGCAAATAAGGAATGGGTTAAAGAGGAAGACCCATTAATTATTTCAAGTAATACAGGAGGACATTTAAGTAAAAGGGCCGTACAGCGTGCTTTTGAACGTTGCTCAAGACTGGCAGGAATAGATGGACATAGTTCGCACCATTTAAGACACACATTTGCCTGCCATTTCTACAAGGCTAGTGGATATAACCTTAGGGCCGTGCAAAAGCAGCTAGGACACTCAAATGTTAAAACCACCCAGATTTATGCTGACGTATTTAATGAAGATGTGGAGCTAGCACTGGAGAAATTGTATATGAATTGAAACTATGAGAGAAAAACCAAAAGGTCTTTTTCCCTTAAGAGATAGATAATTTCTAACTGCACAGTAAGGGGGTAAAGACTGCACAAACTATGCCGTCCTGAGAAGATCGGGATGGCTAAGGGGCGGCAGTTTTGCTCGGATTAACTGTGCAGTTACCGGGATGAGATTTGCTTAGCCCCTTTTTTGTTGGGGAGAGAAAGAGAGTTCTGAATGGATTGTTTAATGTTAATTTTAGAGAAAGGAGACATCCTATGAGAACGTGGAAAATATGGGTTGTGATTCTGATGTCGGTAATAATAATTACAGGTTATGGTGGATTCTGCAAGAAGGATGATAAGAATAAAGATACTATCGCCGGGAGTAGCGCACCTGCTCCAATTACTGTTAAACAAGCAATGACCGATCCAAATGGTGAAGCATATTTTACAGATAATTCAACTGGTGCGCCTGTAATAATAAAACCTCAAGATAGTGATACTCTGTTACCTCTCGCAGGTATTAGCGTTACATTTTATGATGGTGATGGGTCAGAAATCTTTATGTTGAGTGACCCTACTAAAAACTATCTTCCTTCTATGGGCGTCTATACCAGCAATTCTGAACATATTATAAAAATGGGAAAAGTGAGCGGAGGCGCTTATCCGGGTACCTATTATGTAGCACGTATTGATGATGAAGAAAGAGGGAGTGCCTTATGGAGTTGGGAAAATGCGAACCATATGGGGCACAAAGATATTACTTATATAAAAACAATTAATTATAATGAGACCCAAGAGATTTATGAAAGAACTGAGACAATAATCAAAGTGTGTTGGATAGTGACCGGGAAAGTGGTTACCTGGCTTTTTGGAATAAACATTCCTTTTTCCCCAGTTGACCTTATCAATACAATCGCTCCAGAAGACCCAAATCCTCCCCAGCGATGGGATATGTACACTACTCAAGAATCTGGGGGAACTTCATATACGCATCTTATTCCAAGCAATGTCCCTGAAGTATCAATAACTTCTTTGACTGTAGATGGTGCTAATATATCTGTCTTATGGCAGGGTACTGATAGAACTACTTACCCTGATGATCTTTACTATACTAAACCCGTGCCTGATAGAGAGGACCTTACGGTCGCCCTGGGTCCAACTGGTAATCCCGACATTATGTATAGTTATAGAATAACAAACACTTCAACTGGAAACGTATATTTTGATTGGACAACATGGGAATTGAGTAAAATTTCTGTCGAAATATTTTCTATACCCTATGGAAATTACCGCTTTGAGGTAAAAGCACAAGATGAGGTAGAAAATGTATCAAATATAGAATTACAAAATTTCTCGGTCACAACCGAAACCATAAGTACTTCAAATCAACCAACCGGCATAACTTCGGGTGATATTGGTACAAGTTACGATTATTCTACGGGCGGTTCATCTTCTAATTTAGAACATACAGTACAGTATCAATTTGACTGGAAGGGGGATGGAACTGATCTTTCTGTCTGGGGCTCTGCCACACAATCAAAAACATGGTTTTCGGGTGGCACTTATTCTGTCCGGGCAAGGGCTCGTTGTACCACTCATACCACAGTCGTTTCTGATTGGTCGTCAGGACTATCGGTTACTATATCGTCTCCACCAGCTGTGGATGACTACGTCTGGGTTGCAAATTGGGGTAATGGTACTGGTAATACTGTCACCCGCATCAAGAAATCAGATTTAAGCACAACCGCGATTACAGTAGGAACTGGTCCATTTGGAATTGCGGTAGATGAGACTTATTGCTGGGTGACAAATAATAATTCTAATAATGTCACACGCATCACGAAGTCCACATTAGCCACGACCAATATTACAGTGGGAGGTAACCCCAATGGAATCGCGGTAGACCAGACCTATTGCTGGGTAGCAAATAAGGGTTCTAATAATGTTACACGCATAACGAAGTCTACGTTAGCCACAACTAACATTACAGTGGGAAGTTACCCTGTTGGAATCGCAGTAGATGCAACCTATGTCTGGGTGGCAAATTGGGGTTCTGATAATGTCACCCGCATCAAAAAATCAGATCTAACCACAACCCAGATTGGTGTGGGAAGTAACCCCGAAGGAGTCGCGGTAGATGAGACCTATGTCTGGGTAATAAATGTTGTTTCTGTTGGTACTGTTACTCGCATCAAAAAATCTGATTTAACCACAAACCAGATTGCTGTGGGAAGTTGGCCCATGGGAGTCGCGGTAGATGAAACCTATTGCTGGGTAACAAATGGTAATTCTAATAATGTTACTCGCATCAAGAAATCAGATTTAAGTACGACTACGATTGCAGTAGGAACTTGGCCCTATGGGATTGCTGTAGATACGACTTATGTCTGGGTGGCAAATGCTAATTCTAACAATGTCACCCGCATCACGAAATCAAATTCTGCCACGACCAATATCACGGTGGGAACGGTTCCCGATTCGATTGGAGATATGACCGGTTATGCCTATGATAATTACAGTAACCAATAAAAAGTAATGGAAAAACATAATTCCTATGAAAAAAGGAGATGTTATATGATAAACACAAAATGGCTTAGAATAGGAATGATTTGCCTCTTAATGGGTATTATGATGCTGGGTTTCGGCGGATTATGCAGTAAAGAAGGTGGTAATAAGGATACCACCAGTGGTAGTAGTGAACCAACACCTCCTTCTCCCGTTACCATATCTAATCCAGTTGATGGAACAACTAATGTTTCAATTTCTGAATCATTAAGTTGGGGTTCTGCCGCAGGAGCAACATCTTATGATGTTTATTTCAGTGTTAATATCCCCCCAATAACTCTCGTGTTTAAAACAAATACCTCTGGAATAAATTATAACCCGGGTCCTCTTGATTATAACACCACTTATTGGTGGCGGATAGATTCCGTGAATAGTGCCGGTTCGACCACTGGTAATGTCTGGAGTTTCCAGACTGAAACCGCACCCACTACACCACCTTCAGCCCCCTCGGGTGTTTATGCTTCTGCGGGCAATCAACAAGTTACTGTAAGTTGGAATAACGTCTCCGGCGCAACTTCTTACAACATTTATTGGTCAACTGTTTCAGGCGTGACAAAAGCAACCGGTACAAAGATTAGTGGTGTTACCGGTCCTTATGTTCATACCGGCAGAACCAACGGCACTACTTACTATTATGTAGTTACTGCTGTAAATAGTTACGGTGAGAGCAGTGAATCATCTCAGGTATCGGCAACGCCTGATACAATCCCCTCAGCACCATCAGGTGTTTCTGCTACTGCTGGCAATACTCAAGTTACTATAAATTGGAACAATGTTTCTGGTGCAACCTCTTATAATGTCTATTGGTCAACTACTTCAGGTGTAACAAAAGCGACAGGTACAAAGATTAGCGGCGTTACCAGTCCCTATGTTCATACCGGCAGAACCAACGGCACTACTTACTATTATGTAGTTACTGCTGTAAATAGTTACGGTGAGAGCAGTGAATCATCTCAGGTATCTGCCATACCCACCGCAGGAGGCGGAACTGCCGTGGATGACTATGTCTGGGTGACAAATCAAGAGTCTGACAATGTTACTCGTATCAAAAAATCTGATTTAACTAAAACTACAATCGCTGTGGGAGATTGGCCCATGGGAGTCGCGGTAGATGAAACATATTGCTGGGTGACAAATTGGGGTAGTGGTAGTGGGAATACTGTCACCCGCATCAAAAAATCAGATTTAAGCACAACCACGATTACAGTAGGAACTGGTCCATTAGGAATTGCGGTAGATGAGACCTATTGCTGGGTGGCAAATCAGTTGTCTGGTAATGTTACCCGCCTCAAGAAATCAGATTTAAGCACGACTACGATTACTGTGGGAACTGCTCCCACTGGAGTAGCGATCGATGTCACCTATGTCTGGGTGGCAAATGCGAGTTCTGCTAATGTTACTCGTATCAAGAAATCTGATTCCAGTAAAACCACTATTTCAGTAGGGCCAGATCCTATTGGAGTCGCAGCAGATGCTACCTATGTCTGGGTAGCAAACAGTGATACTGATAACGTCACCCGCATTAAGAAATCAGATTTAAGTACAACCACGATTACTGTGGGAACTTGGCCCTATGGGGTCGCGGTAGATTCAAACTATATTTGGGTAACAAATATGGGTTCTGATACTGTTACCCGCATTCTGAAATCTGATTCCAGCACGACTACTATTAATGTGGGAACTAGCCCAATTGGAGTCGCGGTAGATGCTACCTATTGCTGGGTAGCAAACTCAAATCCTGATTATGTCACTCGTATCCTGAAATCTGATTCCAGTAAGACGACGATATCGGTAGGACCTGCCCCATTTGCGCTGGGTGATATGACCGGTTATGCCTATGATAATATTCCCCAATAAGTTGGGGCAAAGAATCAATTTAGAAAATGTCTAAAATAGGCATCTGAGGTATTAGAAAAAGCGGTTTATAAACATTGAATATTGAAAACTATACGGAACTGGACCCGTAGTTTAATTTGACATTTTATAGTCAATAAAATAATAATACTAACATGGCTGACGAAAAACCTAAGATAACGGTTTTAGACGACGATGCAGCAATCGGCGACTTGTTAACGAAGTATTTGACTAAAAGAAATTATGCAGTCGCAAGTTTTGTAAGCGCTAAACAAGCATTAAAATACATAGAAAACAATCCGGTTAATTTAATGATAGTTGATGTGAATATGCCTGAAATGAACGGATTTGAGGTAACCAAAGCAGTTAAAACATTGAAGCCCAATTTACCCATTATGATTATGAGCAGTGATTGTCTCCAAGAAAGAAAGGATGAGATGGCTAAATTGGGCATCTGTGATTATATCCAAAAGCCTTTTAATCTAAATTATCTGGAAAACAGAATCGCTTTAAATCAATCTGTCAATCATCGTTAAAGCTTCCTGAGTCCGCCAAACTCGTATAAGAATTTTCTCCGATTATAATGTGGTCAAGAACTTGAATATCTAACAATTTCCCGCACTCTCTTAATCTCTGGCTAATCTCAATATCCTCTCGGCTTGGCGTGCTATCGCCCGATGGATGATTGTGAGTAAGGATAATTGAGGCCGCATTGCCTACGATAGCTGGCTTGAAAACTTCACGAGGACAAACTATTGAGGCTGTAAGAGTTCCTACGCTCACCACATTTATTCCCGTCATCCTACTCCTGGCGTCCAGAATCAATACGACAAAATATTCACGATCAGCCTCAAATAAACCTTTGAAAATTTGATAGACGTTTTCGGAACACTTGAATATCGGATATCTTTTCAATTCGTGTTCTCTGACCAGCGAGACGTAAACATTTAGTTTACTGAATTTCTTATCTATTTTTAAGCCATTAAGTCCGAGTAAGTCTTCCATAAAAATCCTCCTTAAGAAGTGAAGGAGACAGCCAAGATAATAGTATCTCAACTGCCTCCTTTATGGTTAGAAGCGGCTACTTTGATGTGAAGTGTCTTGGAAGGATGGAAAAAGGCTAATTCCCTTTCACTCCTCCTTGTTTGACCCACTCAATTTCGTCATCAGCCCGAACGACGGTTTGCATATCGCTTATCTCATTAGAGTTCAGCAATACTCTCATATCATCCGAGATATTGAGCGCTTGGCGTAACCCATTCCTAGCATCGGAGATTGCTCTCCCGTCGAATGTGGTAACGTCCGTTTCGTTACACCCGCAAATAAACTTTGCCATCTGTTATCACCCCCTTTCAAATTAGGCGTTAGAGTTTTAATAAGATGTGATGATGGACAGGATTACCTTTGCCGGGGCAGTGCCTTATTCCGTTCAATGTCAAAATAAACCTCAGCGTACCTCACCGGTTTCTCTGCAACGATTGTGTAAAAAGCATTCAGCATTAAACAGGCAGCGGTTAAATTGGTGAAAATGATTTGCTCTGAGCCGGATAGTCGCGCCAGTTCCTCGCAGGAAAGTTCAGCAGGATTCTTATCCCTTGGCTGGGCAATTTCCGGATGAAATCTTTCTATGGGCGGATTTCTACTTCGACCGTTTTTCTTAATGTAAACTTGGATATTGCCGTCACTGATTTCATTCCCGCCAGAAACAAGAACAACGTCCTGCAAACGCTGGCATCGTTCAGACACAATCTTTCTTGTAGCATGATTATCCACAGCCAAGAAAACTACGCTCTTTTCACCAATAACCTCAACTACATTCTTCTCAGTCACAAACTCAGGAATTGGCACAATCGTAAGCGTATTAAATAACGACTTGAGATAGACTGCCTGCGCCTCTGCCTTGTTTTTGGTTTCTTCCAAAGCAGAGATATTCTGCCTGACAAAGTTTTCCCTACCGTATCTATCTCCATCCACCAAGATTACCTTCTTGCAATGCTGTGTAAAGTTAAGGTATCGACACAGCACCAATGCCAGGAACGAACCAATACCACCCAGCCCAATCACGACTATTTTTCCAATCATAGTTTAATCTCCTTTCTTTGATTGCCAAAAAGCCGTTGATTTACAACATCTTTCTCCTTGCTGTAATCAAAAAAATCACAAGGGCTTCCTGGTTCTTTAATATCCTCCT
Source organism: Candidatus Omnitrophota bacterium (assembly GCA_020052955.1). Classification (GTDB taxonomy): domain Bacteria; phylum Omnitrophota; class Gorgyraeia; order VGKN01; family VGKN01; genus JAGVOB01. The sequence goes on from JAGVOB010000137.1 coordinate 28,404, forward strand.
GAATGCAGACATCCTCATGAGAGCAACAAAAGCACTCATCATCCAATGGTACATTTCCCTTGTCATCTTCTGGCTTTTTGTCAGTTTCTGGCTTTCCCAATACATCTTCCCTCTCACCAAAAGGCTCTTGGAGTGGCTTTACCTTTTTGAGCCATTCCTGATTAACCATCCTAATAGGCTCATTAAGACCCTCAATAACGCTTTCAGGCTCTAATTCAGCCCTCTTTCCGTTAATTACCACGTAACAGGCTAATTCAGGCTTAACCTCGTCAAATTTGCTCACTATAAGGTGCAGTCCGTCAAAGTTTAGCTCGTCCTGATGGTCTGTCCCAGAGGCAAATACCCCAAAGCCCGGGTGAGAATGAACGCTACCCACAACTCTCCTGTTTGTTTCGTTCTTATACTGTACCCTGGCGCCAGCCACTTCTTGCTCCGGGGCATACGCGGACCAGGTATCCTGCTCATAACATAGCAACACCATTGCTTCTGACTTGTATTTCTGATACACGGCGTGGAAAAAGGCCAATACTTCCTTGATTAGTTCATAGGGTATCTTTTTGGCCTTTAACGCAAACGTTTCTTCCTGCTCAGGCAACGGAAGAGCGTCAATCTTGACACAGGCATCAAACAACTCATTCTTCTTAAGGATATAAAATCCTTCCTTAGCCACAATATAAGCATAGGGCTCATTTCCCGGGATTGGCTGCCCGGCAAAGTACATCTTTATCATTTTTCACCTCCTCTAATGATTTTACGAGTTCTGCCAAATTGCCAGATTCTTCAATAGCCTCAGGCGTAATACACGTCTTTTTTTGCCGCAACACCCTGACTGCCTGCGTCAAAATCAGGTCTTCTAATTTTCCACTGAAATCCTCAATCTCCTCATCAGAACGTTCAATGAAATCCTTCAAGACATCTTTAACAGAGTGAACACTATTGGCAATAGCAACCTTTCGTATGATTTGTTTAAATATTTTCATTCGCTACTCCTTTTCCAGAACGTTGTCAAGACACCGGCTAAGGCTCTGGTAGGGAAACCATTCCACAGAGCAAACATTTTCTAAGTTGAGCCGTTGCCAGGTGTCAAAACAATGCTCTTCCTGGTTTTGTTTAAGCAGGGCTATCTGTTTTGGTATCTTTTCCCTGAAAAACTGGTTTAAATCAGTGTTAAAGGTTGAGGCAAAAAAGTAACCAATCAAGCTATTAATCTTTTCCGGCGCCTCAGCCGTTACGCTATACCTGAAGTCGCCCAGACAGACAGCTGAATCCGGGCTGTGGAGATTCGGGATTGGCGGGGTGAACAGTTTATCTTCGCTACTGTTTAATCTCTGGTTTCTAAAATAAAAGAAACATTTTTCAAATGCATAGTTTTCAAAGAGTATCAGGAAGTAATGGTACGGGAAGGCCAACGTATACTCTTTGGAATGCGCTCCATTGTGGGCATAAAGCACCTTTACCATTGTAGGTTCTTGTTCTATCAGATATGCCTTTTTGTAATCCTTTGAGGCGTAGAAAATCACGCCTTTTGGCAGGATTGGTGTTCTTAAACCGCTTGACTGAATCAAGGCATTCTTAAAGTCAGTTAATTTTACCCGCCTGACTGTAGAAACTTCCTTTAATTCAACAATACCTTCACTGATTTCAATTATTTCCATAAACAACTCCTTTCTAAAAATAGGGAAGGGGCACCTCGCTAGTCCGCAACCGTAAAGCCGCAAGCGAAGCCGAGTAACAGGTATCAAACGAGGCGAGCGGGCGGCTCGGAGGTGCGGTAAGCTAATTGTGTAATATATTGATATTCGGGACTGACGAAGCATCAGTCCGGCTTATTCCTTGAAACAAATGGTCAGGCCACGAGATGCTATTACTCTCGTCGTTATCGTGTTATCATCAGAAAAGATTATATCCTTTCGGAAATAATGGATTCTGAAAGGCGACAGACCTATAACCCTCGTTTCGTTTCTACAAAGCATTAACCCTCGGCCCAATTTTCATCGAGATGATGGTATGGACTTAGCAAATGGAACAAACCTAAAACCAAGGTGCCCTTCCCATGATTATTTAGCAGACTTTAACCAGATTGTTTTGTAAGGCTAACAGGTTCTTTATCTCATTCACATCCTGAACAAGTCTTTTCCCTACATCAGGATTTATGCTTTTGATAAACGAGGCCTTGCCTTGCAATTTTGCCATATTAAAGGCGGTGTTTTCCCCTTTGATTAGTTTTGTTTTGATATTATGCAACTCTGCCCTGAATTTCCTTTTCTCTTTACGAAGAATATTTGGTGTTTTATTCACCACCACGCCAGTTACAACTTGTCTATTGCCGTTTCTCATCACAAGAGTCTTTGCCTTGTTAATCTTAAAGCCGGTTTCGCACACGAATTTTTCAACAATAGGCAGAATCATGTTCAGTTTGGTGTCCCTCGAAGAGAAAATCATATCGTCAGCGTATCTTGTGTAAGCGGTATTCCTCATGGAATCTGTCCATCTCTTAGCCAGTCCTGCCAGGCGATAATCCAGTTTCTTCAACACCATATTCGATAAGAAAGGGCTGGTAGGTGCTCCCTGAGGCAGATATGCGTTAACCCCATTGTTAAGAGTACAAATCTCAGCAATTCTTTGGGCATCCTCTGCGCTTATTCCCTCATTCTTCAGGGCATTAAGTACATGGTCCTTGGTTATTGAACCAAAGAAATCCTTTATATCTGCTCTGATTACAACCCTCTTATTCGTATGAACCTGCGCATTAGTTGAGATGCTTCTATTTTTTATAAACGCGTGAGCGTATTTTGAAGGACCGATTCTCCTTGCCATTAACCATCTTAAGACAGATCTCTGTAATGCCTTTAACTTTGGTCTTGGTTCGGCTATCTCCCTAAATTCACCGTTACCCTTGGGAATCTTGCGAATAATGTAACTTCGCTTATCCATAAATCACCCCCTTTTTTTCTCTGTTTTATTGGTTAGTTCATCTTTTAATAATCCTCAGGCTTCATGTAAGTAAATCCTTCTCCATTCCAGATAACCCAAATCTTGTCTTTCGAAATGACTCTAAGTTTCATATATGGTGTATCCTCCGAATCTGGTTGCCTGAGCAATTCCAATCCACGATTAACTAAATCCTTACGTTTCTGCTCATCTTCATAACCTTCCTTGAAAAGATTCGCAGTAATCACAACAGACTGATTTCCGATAAAACCTACCGGAACTAAAATCCCATCCTCGATCGCTTGTTTCCTAGTGTAGGTGTATATGACTTCCGGCTCATCTTTATTATTCGTGTTCATATTTCGCTCCTTTCTTAGCTTATTTCTCAATTATAGAAGTAAAAAGTTCTGACTATATAAACTGATAGATCCAATGGAATAACCCTAAAAAGGAAGAGATACCTTCCTGCTGTAGGGTGTTATGAGCAACATCTTAGGCGATAACCTTTAATGTTTTATTTGCTCGATTGTTGTTAGTGCTTGCGCACTTTTAAGTGATGGCATTAGAATGGGTTGTGGGTTTATATATTTTATTGTGATACAAAATATATATTATGGCTTGAACTTAGGAAATGATTGGACACTGACAGGGAATATTTTGGTGTCAGTATTGGCTTTTCAGGACAGTGGAAAAACATAAGAATACCTGAACTTAGCGTACCCTAGCTCCCTCTATCAAGAGAGGCCAGTGCCGGTCAAGAAACCGCTGTGGAAAAAAGGGGGAAAGCATGCTTGAAGTTGGTGTTTAAAGGTGGTGTCTAATATGGTACCTTAGGAACCACCCCTGTTTGCTCTAACCCCAAATCCTGCATATAATTGTATAGTTTAGGGTTCCCCTAATCGCTTCGCTCGGCTTCGCCTCGCTCAGCGCCCCCCCCTGTTTAGCGTAAAGTTTATAAAGTAGTGTGTCTTATAGTTTATCTTATGCGTAAATCAAACCACTGGGATAAGGATATTTTAAGTCAATCGGCATTTGAGATAGAGATTAGCCCTTATTTACTGCGTCTTTTTACTGATTACGAAACCCATCTGCTTCGCAAGAAGTTAAGAGACGAGGTTCTTACTAAATCAGAGCAGGTTAAGTATAGTGCGAGGATAAAGAAAAAAATATTGGCTATTATGAAGCTACAGAGTTTAGGACGACTTTTGGAAGAATAAAAAATTTATTTGGTGTCATCAAAACTATCTTTTCTAACCTATATTTCTTAAAACCGAAACATTTATATAGTTCATACCCTTTAGACAGATAACATGGGAACAAGAAGCACAACAAAGATATACGATAATGGAAAGTTTCTGTTAGGAATATACAAGCAATTAGATGGATATCCAGAATATTGGGGTAAAGAATTAAAGAAATTTATAGATAATGGAGTATTTATAAATGGGATTAATGGCTCTAAAAAAGGAAATGAAAAGTTTATGTTTAATGGAATATCTGATTTCGCTTTAATGTTAGTAAAAGAATTTAAAGAAGGAACAGGAGAACTTTATGCTACAACTGAAGATGACGAACAGGAATATAATTATATAATAGAATACGAGGATACTTTAAACGAGAACGGCATACATACTGAATATAAATTAACTTTAAGATGTAAAGAGAACAATAATTTTAATTATTCTTGGGAAGGGAAACTAAAATGAAATATTGTAAAAAACATAAAGAGTTTTATCCAGCGATAAGTAAATGCTCTTGGTGTGAGGCAAATAAACTTGTAATGATAGACAACATAAATAGATATAAAAACAAATATTGCGAATGCACTAAATCACATTTTAAAATAACAGACGAGGGAGTAGCACATAAAGGAGTTTTATTTTTAAGATTTGAGAACGAGAACGAAAAATTAAACTTATTGAATATGGGGGATAAAGAAATGTATGAATTTCTTAACTACAAATGGAATTTATATATGTCTTTAAATGATTAAAGTGAGACATATAGCAGAACGATATTTTGAGTTGGAAGAATGCCTAAATTGTAAATCCGAGAAGTTCAAAGCAATCGTGACATTACCTACGATATATTATAAAGATGGAGATGAATATTGGACTGATAAAAATATTGATTACGAAGATGTAAAAGTTTTTTGTTCTAAATGTAATTTGAGGGTTGAGGAATAAAATGAACCACGAAATGTGTAATTACGTTCTCATAAATGACAAGTGCCTGAATAGTTGTAAGCAAGCAAGGTTTTTCGAGGTGTTAAGATGGACATAAACGCCCTGCGAGTGTTCAACTCACTCTACGATTTGGGAATAACCGAGAACGAGTTCAAAGAGGTTGAAAACGAACAAGAACACACAGAAAGGACAGGGCTTTCTATCAATTTAGTTAAAAAGGGCAAGATTATAGGAGTAAGCCACGACGAGAAACATCAGGTTGTAATCAAAGAAACAAAATGCAGTATTAAACCCGCACCGAATAGCCGAGTTCTTTTTAAAACCCTGATAACTTTTGTGGAACTCCCAAAGGAAGTGTATGTTCTCCACCAGATAGCACAATACAGGGCTTTGGATACCGACATAAAGTATATTGCGAATAATTTAGAGGAACTCAAAGACAGGATTTGCGACAGGTTTATTGATGAGTATCCTAAAGAATTAGGCAGTATCTATGATGAGGCGTATGACGATTTTGACGAAAGAGAAAAAAACAAGATATTAAAGGGAAAGGTTGCAGAGGAACAACTAAAGGCACTTTTTTGGTTGTTTGACGAGGACTATCATACATTCGAGCCGACAGAAGCGAGGGAAAATATAGCGAAAATCGTCAAGGTATTCTCCCGCAACAACAGAAGGTTAGCCATAATCCAAACCAACGCAAATTGGAAGAAGCAAAGAGGCGGATTTTTCAAGGCAAGACGGACAGAACAAATAAAGAGAACGACATTCAAAATAATAACATTCACGCCACGAGATAGGCAATACAATTATGTCTGCCCAAACAGAGAGGTTTATATTAGAGAGTATGGCGGAAACTCTGATATTTGGCTTGATGAAGATTTAAGCGGAAAAATAACCGCCACAGAATTGGGAGTGCTGTCGAAACGATTAAAAGAAGGATTTGTGTTTCTAACTGCTGACGAGTATAACAACCAGAAATCAGGGATAAGAATTGAATTGATGAGTGCCAAGCGAGAGGAACAAGAGCAACAGGCAAGGCATACTTTGGTTAAGTCCATTCAAAAGCAGTTTGGTAAGGGGAAAGTAACAAGGCAGGGCATAACCTTCACCAAGAACAGCGTAAGTTACGAAAGAATTATTTTAAAGGGCAGAATGATAGGCGAGTATCTTTGCCAACAGAGTATAATCTTACAAGAACGTCCTGACTTCAACAAAATCTTTGAGGGGTATGTTGATTATCTTTTAAATTATGAAATCAGCCAAGACATCTATGGAAATTCCTTGATTAAAGGGTGTCGGTTTACGGGTAAAGAGATAATAGAGATAGGAAAGATAAAAGTAATTCTCGAGGAAAGAAAAAATATCCTGTTTATCAATAACCACAGGATACGCAAAGAGGACATAGGAACGACGATAAAAAGAGCAATCAATTACAATAGCCAAGAGCAATACAACGAGTTTGTTTCTGATACGAGCAAAGTAAATCTTGCTTTCCAAAAAATTCTGACGCAAGGCGGGGTTAGTTTCAAGTTAAAGATAGACAAGACAAATGATAATTGCCTGATGACAGAAAAAGACGAGGCAAATATACTTCTGTCAATCCCGATAGTGAGAAAAGATAACAAGAACTACGCCCAGATTGACGGACAGGAATACAGAATTAGGGACACAACCGCCCTGCTCGATTTAGGAAAAGATATTGAAAGACACCGACTACAAGGTGGTTATTTGCAAAGGACAATCAAACTGCTGTATCGGGCGATTGAGGGAATAACTCACAAGGAAATAGGCGAATTAATCAGAAATGGTAAGACAGAACACGAAAAAATGATGACGAGAATTAAACAAGAACAGGAAGCCAAACTGAAACGAAGCGAGGAATTTCTTGCTCACGCCGTAAAACTCACTCACGCAACGAGGGTTAAGAATGGTTATTTTGTGAAAGGATTAAACTGCATTACCTATTATGTCGGTGATGATTTGGGAGTATGGACAATCAAAGGTGGGAAGCAGGAAAAATACCTCTGCATAATTGACATAAACAGCGAGAGAGAAGACAAGGCAGGGAAAAACGATTGTATCGCCAAGAGGTTATTGGCGTTGTCAAAAGACAGAGTGGTGGCAAAAGAAATTTATGAACAAGGCGACAAAATGGATAGTTGGTGGAACGAAATCCAAGAACCTTGTAGGGTGGTAGCATAGATGAAAATCTTACAGATAGGTTGCGGTGGAATTGGAAGTTATCTTATTTCCGAGATAACGGAGTGCTTTGAGCAAGAGCAGATAAACGCTTTCACAGATATATCCATAGCCGATAGCGATATGATTGAAATGGAACAATTAAGGTATCAGAACTTCAAGTCAAACGAAATCGGAATGAACAAAGCAAAGGCATTAGGTAAAAGATTTGATGTCAAGGCAATAATGAAAAGAGTTGAGAAAGAAAACCAAATTAAAGATTATGACATCATTATCCTATGTGTTGATAACGAAAAAACAAGGGAGATGGTAATAAGATACTGCCACAAGAACGACAAGGAGTTTCTTGATTTGAGGGCAACAGGCAGAAGAATATTTGCTATGCCCAAAACAACCCTTGAGGGCAACTTAAAGTTTGTGGATAGCAGGGATTGGAAAGAATATAGTTGCCAAGACGAAATGGATTTAGAAAAAGGACTAATCCAGAAAGGCAACAAGATAGTGGCGTTGATAGGCGTTCAAATGCTACTTAATCTGTTGAGAGGACACAATAATAGAATAATAAACGAGGTAATCTAAAATGAGGACAATAAAAATGTTTGTGGAAAGCCCGAATGGACACGACACGATAGAAGTGCCTGAAAACAAAGTCCAAGAGGAAGTGGAAAAGCAACTGAAAGACGATAAATGGGTTACGATAGAAAATGAGCAAGGCACAGAACTCCTGACAGAAAAGGACATTCCCGCTACCAAGACAATAAATGAAACAGGAGTGGAGAAAACCGACGAGGAAAAGTGGGCGGAGAAATTTGAAAATGTCAAAAGCGTAACAGCAACGAACAAGGTGAAGGGTGGATAAAATGAAACTTACCGAACTGATAAAGGAACTGCACGATAAGAAAACAGGGGTTTTCATTAATGGTATGGGTTTGGGGAAAATTACCGAGATAGAAAGCGATTTCATCAGTTTTGAAGTCGTCAGAAAAGAGGAAAACAAGAAGGGAACAACGCTGAAAAAAGAACTAACGCACATTCCTATTGACAAGATAGAAACCATCTCGGAAGGGGAAAAGGAACTGCCAAAGAGCAACGAAGACGCAAAGATAGAGGACGCACTCGGGGGGATATAAATGCTAACCAAAGACGAGGAACAACAACTAACCAAACTTGTTATCAAGGCAAAAGAAAAATGCAAAAACGAGTATGGCGTAGAAATCAAAAAACCAATTCAGATAGATACAAGCAAATCATTTGAGCAAAATAAAGTGTTAATCGTTCAGGCAATCAAAGATGAAAAAGATTTGCAGTTAAAAGACAAGCCAAAGACGACACCTTCGGCAATTTCGGAACGCAAGAAGCAATCGGCGTTGGAACAGGCAAAAAAGAACGAGGAGTTACAGCGTATGAAGGCAGAGGAACAAAAACTTGTTGCCGAATGGAAAGCCACGCCACCCCAAGATGTCCAAATACCTGAATTTGAAACCGCCAAGCATTTAATCCTTGCTACTGCGAAAGGGGACGGCAACGCTACTCTCATTACAGGCGAGGGCGGAATAGGTAAGACATTCTTGGCTATCAACACCATCAAGGCGGTTACGAAGGATTTTGAGTTCTTTAATGGATACACTACGCCTCTTTCCTTCTATAAATTCCTCTACGGACACAGGGACAAGCTAATTCTTCTTGATGATGTGGAAGGAATATTTAATGACGAGAAGGGAATGGCTTTGTTGAAAGGGGCTTTATGGGACGCTGATGGAAAGAGAATAATCAACTATGCCTCAACCAGCGACAAGGCAGAAGGATTACCGAGTATGTTTGAGTTTAAAGGCAAATTAATAATGCTCTGCAACAAAGTCCCCAGAGAAAACGATATTAGTGTAAGTGCTATGATAAGCAGAACTATCAGTTACGAACTTTCATTTAGCCATTTGCAGAAAAAGAGGATAATGTATGAAATCCTTGATAAAAAACAAGGGCTTACAGATGAACAGAAAATATTGGCAAAGCAACTGATAGACAAACACACGAACCTTATCACCAAACACTTTAATTTCAGAACCCTTGAAAGATTACTCGTATTTATCCGCTATAATTCTGTTCTTGCAGAACAGCTATTTACATCAACCATCAAGCAAGACGAGGACGAAACGATAGTGTGGGAACTAATGAACTCGCAGAAAGGGATTAGCGAACAAATAGCTGTTTTTCACCAACTGACAGGCAAGTGTCGCAGGACATTCTACAACATTAAGAGAGGATTGCAGAAGCAAATGGAAGCAGACAGGAAAAGTGCAAAAGTGCAACCAAAGGAAGATGTTGCACTTGCACAAAATGAGGGTGGGCAGTAACAATAACAGCAAACAACACCAATTTGTTCTAAAAAGCCGACGAAAAGTTAAATCCGCCCTAATGCGAAGCGAATATTTCTGATTACTGCCAGATGAGTTTCAATAACGCTTTCGTAATTAGCCGCCAACTCCAGAGCAGTTCGTGAGTTGACGCCATCAGGCAGGTTTCTTGAGAACCGAGCCAGATACTGCTCCATAAGTGCTACCCTGTCGTCAAATGACAGGAAATTGCAGTAATAACGGAGTTGGGCTTCGATATAAAACCGCTCATCTTCCTTCTTGAATGCTTCAGCAAGCAGATTGAGAATAGTAATAATTCCGCCTCTTAACCCCGTCACGGCTATTTGATATGCCCCTTGAACTCCCCCCAAACTCTGAAAGGCAGAATCTAATATCCTCATCCCTTCGCTGTTAGCAGCATACGAAGGTATGTCCCCCATCCCTGTCGACCTTCTATGGTAAATCACATAGTCCTCAACCAAACGCATAAATACGGGATATGAAGAAACGGTCAAAGAGGATACTTTATACCGTTCCCTTGCCAGGTCGTGTCTTTGCGTAACATTTTCCGTAATGGTTTGTTCGTCCAAAGCCATTAAAAGACCCTGTAAATCAGCCATATCAATCTCCTTTCTTATACTTCGTCGTATTTTATTCCATTCATCTTTATCTTATGAATAGATGACTTTCTTAATTTAAGTTTTTCAGCAGGCACATAATAGAGTTTCCGAGAACGCTCGCGGATGGCTTTCTCAATTTGCGGATCCGGTGACGGCGGAGGGTATATGGTGCGGAAACTAAAGGCGCGATTCTCAAAAAGCGCGAAAGCCTCACCGACATCCTGTTGCAAGAAGGCGTCCGGCTCAATTGACTTGCCGAACTCATTATATACTGATTGGACATCCTGCCAGGCTATTCCAAAAGTAATCAGAGATCCCATATTGCTTAACGCAGCGGTTACGCCCGGGTGCATTTGGTCAAATTGCTGGAAACTGAGGGTAAGACGTATTTTAAACTTCCTTAATTCTCTAATGGAATCCTCAAGCGAGGCATTGGCATACCGCGCCATTTCGTCAATGTAAACATAAACCTCTCTGCGTTGATCGGGCGGTTGTGAGATTCTTGCCAGACCAAGATGGTATATCTGGCTCAAAAATATTGAGCCGAAAACATTTACGCAATCACCTCCGACAAGACCAGCCGGGGCGTAAATCAGGATGATGGAAGGTTTCCTGTTAAGATGTTCCTCGAGTTTAAATTTGCCTTTAACTTGGCTGAACATCCGGCCAAGCACCCGATGACCGAGCAAACGGTCCAGTTTGGCCATAACACGGTCAATTGAGTCCTTAGCCAGAGACGGGAACTCATCAATCCAGAATTTTTCAGTTTCTGTGCCCTGAAGATATTCAAGGGCTGTTTCACGCAACGCTTCTCCCTTAAGGGTTTTTGAAAGTAATGTCTTGCCGGATGCCAGAGTTAAGCCTGGAACAGATAAAACCGTCTGAATATCGAAGCGTAGCACCCGCTCTATGGAAGAACCCCAGCTCTTGGGGTCAAAGAGCCGCTTGATGCTCAGTAGCATTTCATCGGTCAGGGCGTCAAAACGGTTTCGCGGATTTTCATTAACCGGATTATAGCTGAAAATATGAGTTTCATCTGTCAGGTCAATCAGCACCGTATCATTAATTCTTGACTTAGGAATTCGGGGAAGCAGGTCATTAGTTAAGTCGCCGTGCGGTTCAATGACTATTACAGTGTGGCCTGCCGCAATGTCCGAGAGAATCATACTCAGTAGGAGATGGGATTTCCCTTTCCCGGTTTTTCCGAAAATAACCACGGGTAACTCTCTAACCCTTGTTGGTAAGATTAACGACTTATCAATGCTATTAATTCCGATCACAACCCCTGATTCTTTCGAATGCTGAACCGGGAGGCTCCCACGATAGATTTCGCAGTGAAACAAAGGTGATTTTAAGGTCTCCGGGTCGGGAAAGTGAGAAAAGCCGGATAGTTCTTTTGAACATACTATCATACCGGCCCGATAACACAATGACTCGATAAGCATCTCTTTTACGAGTTCCGCGTTTTTAAGTACATTTAGAAAGGCTTGTTTTGACAGGCTGACCAGAGGATATCCCCCAGCCATAAAGGGCTGAAGCGCTATTCCGAGACTGTTAAGAGCCGATGATAGACGAGATCCGGTTTTTACTTCAACTCCTATTCTTATAATACAGGCAAACAGAGGTTGGTCAGGATTGGTTTTAAGACTATCGTTATGAAAAGGTATTGTTTCTTTTTCAGGAATGCCCACCGTCCTTATCGCCTTTACCATAGTCCTGATGTGCTGAATATTGGCTTTCCAATCATTCCTAACGGGCTGGAAAATGACCTGATAAAATCCTTGTTCTCCTTTCTCAATCTGGGATAGAGCGGTATAGACAGGAATCAGAAGCGAACGGTCTTTAGATGAGAAAACAGTAAAGTCACTCCAATATGGGCTATTTGGGTAATATTCGCGGAAATCCCAGTGCTGACCAGAAAACCACGGAACTTCGCCTTTGACGTTTGTTTTTATCTCCAATGGATTACCAGAGTGTCTTTGAAGCCATGCAGAAGGAAAATGTGATTTCAGGACCGTCGTAATAACTTCCGACAATTCTTTATCATAGGTAAGGGAATGTGTGATACACTGGGAATTCCCCTGGATGGTTAAGATAATGGGACTTTTTATTCCGGAGAGGCTCTTAATCACGCCTTCAAAACTTGACCAGTGGGGTTGCTGTTCCGGCTTGAACCATATTTGAACGGTCTCAGGCGAACAATTAACCACCGCAGGAACTATGGTATTAGGAGTCATCTTAATTGTTGGCTCTAAGAAATTCGGCTCGCGAAATGGAGAAAACGCCGGTTCTAACTCGACCGGATACGGGTAAATAGTTGGATCACGGCTCTTCACACTTTCTATCATGAGCGCATCTTCTGCGGTTAAGGAAATCCCTTTACTAATCATGTCCTGAATTTTCGGGTTTAAACGAGACATAATAATCACTCCTTTTTTTCATCTGTCTTAACAATAGCCCGATATTCTTCAGTTCCGGCCACCGTCCAGATAGGGGTCAGGATGGTTGAAGGATTAATCCTATCAAAAGTCGTTAACCAGAACATCGTTCCGAATTCTTTACATAATAATAACAGGTGTCTTAACCTGGTTTGTCCAGAGGTTACGATCAATGTGCGGAAGCCATTGAAAGAAAAATCAAATTCCTTAGAATAACGCTGAAATCTTCCCCTCGCATAACCCGTATAAGCCAAAAGTTTGTTTTTGAGAGAGATTACGGACTCAGTGCCATTGTCTATCTCAAGAAAAAACAGCGCCTTCCGACCTGATGCGGGGTTTTTTATGGCAAAGACGGCGTCCGGAATAAAACTAACTTCCCGGTAAGGAGAAACCGGTAAGGCCACACGATCGCTGATATATTTTTCATTGGCTTTAAGAATCTTATGGCGGCCTCTTCCGTATTCCGGGATACACTCGAAGGAATATTTCTGTCCTAACCCGCAGATTAACGCAATGATAAAATCATTGATTTTGAAAAGGTGTCCAATTTTTACCGGATTACTGGGCGGGCGCATGATTAGTGGTTGTTCCTGAGGCAGCTGTAATAATGCCCTGATTTCTAGAGCCCGTTTCGGGTTGGGGTAATAGACTCTTTCTAACCTGCCCGCTTGTCCTATTATTGGTGGAGAAGAAAACCAGCTCAAATACCCCTGTCTAACCTTATTTCTCAACCATCGCTGGCAGGTTTTGCTGTTTTCAAACCCAAGTTCCTTAATTTGGGACGTAGTTAAAAACTTGTATTCAGCAAGGACACGCATGATTTTTACAAGACGTTCAGAAGTTTGCACGTTCATAAGTATTAGTCCTCTCCTTCCGTCGAGTTATCTTGAGGAAGAATGCCCAAACACCTAAGGTCATCTAGATAATTTCCAGAACGTCCTGTCTCTAATATAACCGGCCCCTGAAACCCGGTTTGTTCAATGATTTTCAGCAACCGCTGATACGGAATGGAAGCAGAACCCAGTGTGGCATGAGCATCGCTGTAGCCGTCGTTATCTGAAAGATGGATCATGCTGACAAGCCCGTCTTGCTGAAGAAGTTTCAGACATTGATTGACGAGCCAGTCATTGAAAAAATCTGTTCTATTTTCAGAACCATCCGTGAGAAAAGCGTAAAAAAGATTAAGGTGCGCAGGATCTAATGTGGCTTTTAAATGGGTTCGTGCCGATTCTTTAGCTTCTTCCCTGGAATACCCTTCCTTCCTCAGGGAATATGCCATCTTTTCCCTGGATAAAGAAACCAGTTCGATAACTTCATCGGCCAGCGAGGCATAGCGGGGAGGAAACATATTCTCAATTGATATGACCAGCGGCCGTCGGCATCCTTTTGAATAATCCAAGGCATATTTGCCGAGTTTGGCAAAAGAATCGCTGGCACGGTCCAGGGCCAGGTCATATACTGTTCTTGCATTCTTTAGGACTTCTAAAATGTCGTTAATCTGTCTCCGTTCCATACTTGATGCTTCAACTGATTCAGCCATCTCTCTTTGAGTATTACCTATTTCAACACGAAGAATGTTCGGGACCGTGTCGAGCCTGCCTGGAACAGGAATATTCAGTGAGTTAAGACTATCCGATACCAACCTTTCATCTCGCCAGCGGTCAGACGATGGCAGGTTTTTTGAGACTTTATCAGAATATTTATATGTTTCACGAAGTCTTTCCAGCCGTTCAGAACCTAATTTGTTAAGACGCTCGCGTTCTCTAATGCGAAAATAACCCAGGCTCATCCGGGCTAATTGTTGCTGTTGGAATAACTCAAAGGCGATTTTTGCCGCTTTTTTTCTATTGCCCTGACCGGCAATTTGTTGGCGGTATTCGGAAAAAATTACTCTCTGGACCTGAGGAATTCCCGAGGAGTCCGTGGCCTGTACTGGAATTCGTTCTCCTGTAATTTCACTAATCAGGGGATCTCCATCAGGGGTGTTAATCCATAACAAGTTGCCTTGTTCATCTATGGCCTGAATAGGTATTTCAACAGTCTCAGTTTCCCCGATTAGTCCTATCGGACGCCCGGTTCTTTGGTCTATGAAATAATGAGACGTTTCAGCTGGCTCAGAACCTGATAGCTGGAACATCCCGTCTGCCAGGTCAAAGAGCGGGCGGTCATATAAATCACTATGAACTGTAACGAGACCTCCCATGCGTAGCTTAGAAGCAAGGCCAACTACCTGGAATGCTCTTCTTAAATCTTCACCTCGTGAGACTTCAGAGAAAGAGCCTTGTTCCAGCCCGGTGAGATTGACGATGGTAACAGGGAAATGAATTGAAATAAAAACATTAGTCAGTCGGCTGAGCTCAGATAACGTCTGCATATCTCCAGGGGTTACCGTTTCAGGATTGGAAAGTAAGACCTCGATATACTTGAATCCCGAACTAATTGCCCTGCTGACACTCTGAACTATCTCCGAACGGCCATCTATGCCAACCGAAATCCCAATTTTAAGCTTAGTCATATCGGTACTCCTTAACTCAATGATTGCAGTTCTTCGGGGTTTAACCAGCCTTTTTCCTTAGCCCACTGAATAATTTCTTGAACGGTTTCAGGGGTAACAGATGTTTTTTTTACCTGAATGGCCCGTAATACGTGCTCGGTACTGATTGGAACTCTCGTATCTTGATGAAAAGAAGTATTAAAGACATTTTCCGCTGCCATATCACAAATACCCTCTATATCGGCACCGCTATAACCTTTGAGGAGAGAAGATAACCGTTCGAAATCAAAAACAGGTGCTAAAAGACGGTTTCTCAGATGAATTTTCAAGATCGCTTCGCGTGTTTTTAAATCTGGCAGGCCTACAAATATATGCCTCCCGAGCCGACCGGGTCGCAGGAAGGCTGAATCTATTAGCCATGGTTTATTCGTCATCCCAATAACTAACATGAACTGATCACCCCCTTCAGGGATCTTAGTCCTTATCCCATCAAGCTCGGCAAGAAATTGGGAACTAACTCTTAGCATGAAATTCGAGTCTGTGGTATCGCGATTAGGTAGAAGTGATTCAATTTCATCTATGCAAATAATACTTCTCTTGAAGGAAGACGCAGTCGCGAATAGTTGTTGGATCTTTTGTTCTGTATCACCGACCCATTTAATAATTAAGTCGCTGACGCTTACAGGGAAAAAGAATGAATCTAA
Source organism: Candidatus Omnitrophota bacterium (assembly GCA_020052955.1). Lineage (GTDB taxonomy): Bacteria > Omnitrophota > Gorgyraeia > VGKN01 > VGKN01 > JAGVOB01. Next base: position 44,330 of record JAGVOB010000137.1, read on the forward strand.
TTCGCCTGCCATAGCTTTGACGATGTACGTTTTCCCATTACCGGGCGGACCATAAAATAAAGCGCCTAATTTACCGCTGAGCCCATATGCCTGAGCTAGTTCCGATTTTTTGAGAGGTTGGATTATTCGTTGAGTAATAAAACTTTTGGCATCTTCAAGACCGCCGACGTCCGTAAACTTAATGGTCGGTTTTTCTTTTATAATCATCCCAGAATTTTTAGCTTTCAATGAATCTATATCGGCCATAGATTTTCGGATTTCTTCTATATTCATGCCCGTCCCTTTCCCAAGATACTTGGTGAGAATGCCTTTGATCTCGTGGTATGATAAACCCAATGACTCTTTTGCTAATGCTTCGATGGAACTCCCTTCAAAAGTCCTCGGGTAAATTGTGCTTAGGTAAAGATATAATGTTTCCAGTCCCTCTTTATCAGGCATTCCCCACGTGATAACCTTGATTTGGCGGTCCAGAACTAGTTGAAAAGAAGGATGGATATCCTCCAGATTATCAGTTAAAAAAAGAATGAAATGGAGTGTGTTGGGGACATCGTCAAGCCATTTTTTTATGATATCTACAAGCGTTAGGTCAACGCCTGATTTGGGCAGAAGTATATCTATCCGTGAAACGATAAGGGCTACTTTAAGTTTTGTTTTAGTGAGAAACCGCGATATTACCCTACCGCACTCAACTGTATTATTCGGAATTTGGAAAAGCCTGTTACCTTGGACTTCTGCTCCTAAAATGCTATATTCGTCCTGCGGATTAACTGGGGAAGTACTGGCATTAAAAAAGGACTTGAATTCTCGCTCCATTTCTAGCGAGGGAAACTGAATATTTCCTGAGAGAGAAAAAATAATGATTAGGTCATAACCAGCTAATTCTAAACATTTACAGAGAATCTCTTCTGCATTCGACCACTTGAAACAGAAAATGCCTTCTTCTAAATAAGGAAAAGACCCTTGTCCCGCTACATTAACTAGCACACAGTTTGCGCTCTGTTGCTCTCGCAAGTTATTAATCTCACGCCAGATTTTTGAGCCCTCATAACGAGTTGGTTCCATTTATAAACCCTCCTTTACGAATAAGATTTAAGTCTTTTATCGTCGGTGTCTTTCCTGATTATTGGTTTCCTGTCCATTGATGCGACGCCGGTCAACTGAGCTTTCGTAATCTTTATACCATATTCTTTCTGAAGCGCCTCAACCAGGGCGTCCTGTTCGGCATGGGCTTTATCCTCATTATCTGCAATACCACTAAACTGGATCTTCAACCTGCCATCCAAGTTATATTCCATTGTTACCGTGGCCCCTGAAATGTGTTTGCCTGTAATAATTACTGCCCCTTTAGGATTGGCTTTATCGATTGATTGAACGGATATATTAGCCCAGCCTCCGATGTAGGCTAATGCCTTTACCAAACCGGTGACTCCATATTTGCGACTTGTATCCTGTTTGGTGTATTCAAACGCCGTTTGGTCAATCTCTTTTAACAGGCTAGAAATCTGTCTGGATGTTTCAATAGCTGTTTTGAGGTTACCTCTTGATAATGCTTCCTGGGCCTGTATAATTTTCCCTTCAGCCGCCTTTAACTCTGATTTCTGCCATTTCTGAACAATTGGTCCAGAGATAATCTGATATAATGCGTTGGCGTTGTCGATTTCTCGTTGTGCCTCGTCTTTCTTGCGTTCCTGTACCTCTTTTGAGCGCTCGAGTTCGTTTGATACCAATAGCTGTTGTAATTCGTTAGTCGTTTGCCTTAACGATGCGTTTTCCTGAGACATCTTCTTGACGGATTGAGACAATGCCAAGGCTTGTTCAATTGTTTTTTGAACCTCTTTCTTTTTGATCTCCAGCTCTTCTTTTAACCGGTCGCGCTCATCGTCCGCCAGCGAACGTTGAAGCCCACTAGTCCTTAATGCACTCTCCCGGGATGTCCTCGTGACGATTTCTTGCTGGTTCGAGATAGGTAAGGTTTGCTTTTCCAGTGACGCCGAGAGTTTTTTTAGGGCAGACTCCTTTTGAGCCAGCGCAAGTTTTTCCCTTTCCTCACGTTGCCTAACCCTTTCTGTTTCCTTGTCATCGAGATCTTTTTGAGCTGATGCTTCCCGTGCCTTTTTGTCTGGAAGTTCTTTCGTAATAATAGCCGAGTAGTCTTTATTAATGGATGACAGGGCACTTGGCGCAAAATCAATCCAGCGCCATCCTTCATACCTTCCCGCTCCTATCCTTATAAAACACGGCATAAAACCTCCTTTCAAATCTCTAAATCCTTAAGAGACCGTTTTGACTAGTTGTAGCAGCTCCTGCGTGCGCCTCATAATCTCATTAGTTTTTTTATCTTTATCTTTAAGAGCTTCTAAACTTTGCCGAATAATTCCTAACTTCCGCTCTCTTAGAACGGTATCTTTGCTTGCCTGTTGAAGGGCTTGCTCAAGATTCGTAATTTCCTGCTCGATATCCTGTTTTTTAGCCTGTTCCAGAGATAATTCTTGTTGCAGTTTTGGTATCTGTTTTGTGAGTTGCTGCGCCTCTTTTTTAAGATTGACATTTTCCTGTTGGATCTGGGACAAACTGGTCGACTTCTGTTGAAGTATCCTTTTAAATTCATTGTTTTGATCTACGGATTCTTTAACTTGGGTCTCAAGTGTAGTTACAGATTCCTTTAGCCCTGAATGTTCAACTCTGAGCGGCTCAACCAGTGGTAAAAGCCGGAAGTTTTCTGCTTTTAACTCTTGGCATTTCTTCTGAAGTGAGGTAAGTTCTTCCTGAAGCTCTGTGGGATTAGGTTCGGTAGCAATGATTTCCCTACACTTTTTAATATCTGCTTTTAGCGGCTTATTCTTGGTTATTATTTCTGATTCTTCCTTTTTGAGTTCAGCAAACGTTTTACTCGATTCTTCGTATTCCATCTGTAATTGCTCGTAACTTGCTTTAATCAGAATAGATTGTGACTTTGTGGTAGTCAGTTCTAGTTGCAGATTTTCAATTGTCTTTTGTTTTTCTATTATCGCTTTTTTGAGGACATTAAGTTTGGATAATTCATTCTCAGCTAGTTTTTTAAAATCTTTCGCGGCTTTCTCTAATTCCGTTGTTTTCAACAGCTTATTGTTATAGTCCTGCTTCAATTGCTGGAGGTCCTGTGTAGCTTTTTCACATGTTTCGTTAACTGTGTTCAACGAGACTACTAATTGGTCTTTTTGCTTAATGAGCGAGTCTGTTTCAGCAATTTGGATATTGAGTTTTTCTTTTTTATCAATAACAGTATCTTGGAGTTTTTTATGTAGTTCAGAGAATTTTCTTTTTAGATATTCATAATCCCTTAATTTCCAATCTCTGATTACTCCTAGTATAGTCCTCCATAACCTAATCGTTCCCCAGCAGAATAAAGAGACCGATAGCAGTATAAAAAAGATTTGGATAACTAGTTGCGAATAATTAAATGACCATAATCCCGCCAGATCATGGGTCATTTTCATGCAGAAGATAACAATGTTTGCTCCATTGATTGAGATTATCACGATGTTGAACACTACAAACCAAAGTTTTCGAAACATATCCTTTTCTCCTTTCTTCAGATTTACCATTTCTCCTGAGAAGACGGTAACTGATCTTTCGGAACATTTTTCTTGTCGACATATATTTGAAGGATTATTAACCCGCAGGCAAGCAAGACTGCCAATCGGAAGACCAGGAGAAGTTCTCGGCAAATACATATATTAACCAATGAAACTTCCGATACGACCATTGTAAATAGGGCCAGGTAGATCCCAATAATGATAGGATTTAGATATCTCCAGGGTACGATCAGTTTTTGTTTATTCCAGACAAGACTGACCTGATAGATGGCTATAACTATTAATATGAGATAAGTTACCAACATGAAATTGGCGGGAACGCCCACAACATGCAAATATTGAGATCGCGACTCAACCCAAATCCCAAAAAGGATTGCCCAACCGACTAAACTGATTAACCGAATAATCCTGTCCATTTTATTAGTCTCCTTTCATATTGTTCTCATTTTTACTATTGGATTGTTTATCTGAGTAATTAACTGCAACATCGTTATAGAGTTTAAATTATTTTTGAATCAGATTCCGGATAATATCGTTATCTCTAAGTTCGCTGGGTTGTATGTAGAACCACCGTTTGTCTCGCTTCACGAGTAGCAGCTCTCCTGTTTTCAAGAGCCTTTTAGTAGCTTCGTTAATGCTTTCCAAATTATCTAAACCTTTGTTCTTCAATATCTGAGAAAATGCTGAACTTGTGTACGGCATCAAAATCTCCTTTCTTAATTACGATTTATTTATTAGTACCTTTCACTCGGTTCATATTGCCTAAATTTTCTTTTCTTCGTATAGAGCCAGTTACTAACGGAATATTATCAGTCGTTTTAATGGTTTTTTGATTGTTAACTGGACGATTCAATACTTCGTTAAACAATTTAATAATCTGCGCAGTAGAGAATTCTTCTCTCCACCGCTCAATGCGCTTGAATTTGTATATTATTTTATAACTACTATGTATCATGTTGTTGCTTAATTAATCTATACACGAACAGCAGCTTAAATTTACTTGAAAAAACCATTTTAATCATATACATCTAAGTAAGCCCCCGCGGGCATGACTGTACTAATAACATATACCGAGGTTCCCCAATAGACTCATTGGGAAAAGGGAAAATATTTATGTTGAGTGATATGGAATCACAAGGTTCTGGTGAACCATTGTCTTTGCCAGACATTTTAAAACAAGGCGAAGAGTTTCGCGATGCTTATAGCCAAATTACTCGACGATGGAAAACCACAAAGTTTTTAAAAGATGTATTCAATAAAGCTAAAATTACTATTTTTTTAAAAGCTGAAATCTTTAACGGGTTGCAGAATGTCAACAAAATAGTATTTGGATGGGCTAATGAAGAAAAAACGATAAGTGTCCCGTCATCCGCTGTCCAATCAAATATTATATATCTTATTGTTTTAGCCACTCTTAAAGTTAAGTATGATCGCTTGCGGAATTGCTCTACTACAGGTCTTCTATGTAATAAGGATATCGAAGTGCTTGAAAAAGTCTTAATCAAAAAAACACACAGAATCAATCTATTAAAATACCCCTTAAAAAATATTTATACTCCCTGGAATGAGTTTGGAAAGAACCGGAAACTTACTCGGGCACCCAGTCTTAATAGTCTAAAGAAATCTTATTTTCAGCCAACGAAATGCCCAAAAGATGCGTTTTTATGTTATGTGAAAACTACTACGCCCAACCAAACTCTTTGCCTTTTTAATGTTCATCCCGAGAATATTAGCCTTTATAGCCCATACGGCGATACGCAGATGAATATACCAGCAATCCAATCTGCGATCAACCCGTTTTTTGATGAACTCTGTCTCAAAGCTTATGCAACATCAGATAAAAGTTCAATTAAAACGGCTCAATCTGCGGAAGAAGAATACAAAAAAGGTTTATTGAGAAAATATCGCACAGATATACCTACAACATCTCTTGAAAAATATACAGAAGCATTTATACAGGTTGTTAAGAAAAGCATTGCCACAAGCCTGAAAACAGAAAGCATTAAAAAATCTTCTGAACTCGCTTCTTGGGAAATAACTAATGTATTAAAAGAAAGAGATAAAGGCGAGTTAGATTTATTAAAGCCTGGGGGGCCAAGTTGGGAAGATTTCATCAGGTCAGATAGCTATATTTATGAAAGACCGGAGGTATATCAAGTAATCAATCTGCTTAAAAAAGGCGTAACTAAATGCTTAATAGAAGGTGATGCTGCTTCTGGGAAAAGCACTATTTTAAAAAATATAGGTGTCACGCTTCGTAAAAATAAAACTGTATATTATGTTAACCTAAAAACTGGTATATTTCCAGACGTTAAATTACTTGATAAATTAACAGAAGATAATTATCTGCTAATAGATGACCTTCACCTCAATAGGACCTACGTTGAATCAATACTTCAAAACTCAAATATCACCTGCAAAATAATATTATCTTCAAGACCAATCCAAATATCAATATTCTCGGAAAAATATCCTCGGCTTTTAGAGCTATCGGACAGGAAAGTTATAGTTAAATCTTCACACGAAACCATGGGAAACATAATAAAAAAAGCATATGGGAAAAATATTGCGTCAAGAACAACAACTATAGATAGAGGAAATGTTGTTTCTGCTCTTAATACTGAGATTGCAAAACTAACTAACAATTTAGTAAAGAGCACAAACGATCTCTGGCTACTAATTTTTGCTATCGCCGCCAAGGAAAACACTCACAAACTTACCATTGAGCAGCTAATAAAAAGTTATTTTTTTGATAGATTAATGTCTGATTATAATATTAGTGCCCCGGCAAAAATTATACTCCCTCTTGCCGTGTTTAGCTTTTTTGAAATCCCAATGAGACAAGATTTTTTGATAGAGCGTTTGAAAGTATCGCCCAATGAAATTGATATTCTTGCAAAGACTCAAGAAATTTTATTACACAATGGCTATATTAGTTTGCATCATCGTTCGATAGCTGGTGCAATATTATTCTCATCAAGATCTTCGATTTTTAAAGATGAATTACACGATTTATTTCGTTGCTGTGCCTGTAAGCAAGGCAATGAAAAATTGGTTCATATAATTTTTTCTGAATATCTATCTCATTATCCCAGTGATTTCTGGAATATTTTTCGTAAGATAATAGATGAAGGCCTTAGCGAAGCCTCCGTTTCGAATGAAGTATCAAGAGATGTGTACGAGTATTTTTTGCTGTATAAAAAAAATGACATCACAATGAATCTTCGTACTGAAACATCACTAACAAATCTTTTTCAAATTTCTTATAATTTATCTTACGTATGTGAAGACAAGGAACTTTCAGAAGCCGTGAAGAAAAATACAAAAAGCCTGATTAATGCCTTCGAAAAAATGCCTCTTCTTATAAAGGGCAGACCTCTAGATTTCGATGTCTTGTTATTATTAAGTTATATTTTTCGAATTGGATTACCCAAAAACTATGCTAAAATATTAAACTGTGTTGCCGATAAAATAAACACTGGTGATATTATTTATAACATAAACATTAGTGGTATTTCTTCTGACGAATGTACCGTTGGCATTGCCCAATTTTTCATGGCACTAGCCAAATGGAATTCAAGTAAAATAATTAGAGCGTTTATTTCTAAATTAAATAATAAATCTATCGTGACTATAATTATGTCAAACGAATATCAACCACCTCATGATTTTTTTACCATTGTAAGCAATCTTATGGAAATAGATAAAACTAAAGCTAGGGTTATTATTCATCAGATTCCTATAGAATGGTTAAGAATGGCGTACAAGGGTCAATTCATGTTTTTTGGTCCTACCAAAATCGTAGTCCCCATTTTTTTTGATAACATTAAAATCGCCTATGCATTAGATCCAGACATATTAAAAGATGTTTTTAATAACCTAGATGATCAGAGTCGTAAACATGTTTTTACTATGCTAAATACTTCCATGGTTGAGTTCAGAAAATATCCTAAAATGTTTGAAAAAGAAAACCTTTCTATCGCAAAAAAAGTAATGCATTTAATGAAACACAAATCTTTGTAATCAGCGCTGATTTCTCAGTGGCGACATTTTCCTTTAAATTACACTTGTACTCTTATCCACTTCCTTATCAGCCTAAAACATATTTCAATTTAGGAAAGATGTTAGATAAACGCCTCGCATAATTCTTTCTTGGTTCCTTGACCCTACCCACCTCCCAATTTATAATAGTCATCTCGTCGACACCGATTTGTTCGGCCAGTTGCTTGATTTGTAGCCCTGAATCCATTCGGCATTTGCGAATATGCTCGCCCAAGGTTTGAGGGTTTTCAGGGTAACCTTTAGGTTTTCTTTGAGGTC
>JAGVOB010000168.1 GCA_020052955.1 Candidatus Omnitrophota bacterium
ATCCTTTAGACAGTTTATAAACTTTATCTGGGTATTTTTTTATAAGTTTTCAAACACATACGTTTATATTTCCTCATAGATTCTATCACTTTTTGGCTCCGCGGGATGGAGGATGTTAGAACCTATTTCTTAAGTCTTATCTTTAAATAATTTCCAGTGTAGCCAAATTGTTGGCACAAGAACTACCTGGGCAATTAGCATAGCACTTGCTGGTGTTAGCTTATCAGCAATTGATCCTAATAGGATAGCTGTAATACCATAGAAGATGCTTCCGAGAAAAGAATCTAATGAGCCCATTGTTGCTCTTTGCTTATCTGTAAACTCTTTTTGAAGAAGCGTGCTCTTTGCCACTCTAGCTGAACCATACCAAAATGAAGTTGTTGTCATAAGTAAAGGAGAAAAAACAGTAGGATAAGCTACTGAAAAAATATTGATAATTCTGGAGTAGATATTACTTGCTAGTAACAGTTTTGCTGGTTTAATTCTATCAAGAATCTTTCCACTATATCTAAAACTAATAAAAGCTCCGAGATTAGATATGGTTTTTGCTATCCCAATTGCCCATATCGGCCAAAGAAGTTTATAAAATGCTGCTTGAAAATGATAAACTGCCTCTCCTATTCCAAAAATAATCATTGAGGTTATGCTAACAAGTCTAATTTTTCTATTTCTTACAAAATTACTAAAAGCATCTTTTAGATGAAGATATAAATTGCCACTTTTTTCTGAATGAATTTTAGGCTCTATTAAGAAGAAGCTCAAAAATAGACTAATAATTTGAGAAACAGCAGAAATCCACATGATTAAGGCAAAGGAGTAATTTCCAATTATCCCTCCTAATACTGCAGAGATTGCTAATGAAATCTGAAACCAAGAGCTCAATTTTCCTAGCCACTCAGTGTATTGATCTTTCTTATCTTGCTCATAAAGAACATCATATAATAAAGCATCATTATTGCCACTATAAAAAGCCATAGATAACCCTTCAAATATCGCACCTATTACTAAAAACCAGTAGGACAATCCAATTGCATAAAAAATCGCAAATAATACTGCGAAAAAAGTTCCCAAAATTACAGTTTTTCTTCTACCAATAAGATCTGAGTAGATACCAGTTGGAATTTCAAATATTGCAGCTGATATTGTGCTTATTGCATATACACTCATCCCCAATGCAAAAGAGCCCGATACTTGAGCAAAATAAAGTATTGCTATTGGAGCATAAAGCCTAAAATGTGTAAAAAAATTAAACCATTTAAGTACTTTTATGTTTCTATGCATATTGCACTATTATACAAGATATTATTCTTGAGGCTAAAAACGGAGCTCGATCCATGGAACGATTTCCGAACCGCGAACTGGTCAGACTTCGTTCAACAGCCGGATTTCCTTATAAGTCAGACACATAGTCTTTTACAACTCTCCGCCTGATAGAAAATACCAGAACCTACTTCTTTAATATTTCGTCCAGCAATTCAGGGAATTCATCAGTTTTTAAATCGTTGAAGCAAAAATGCCCACAGTTTTGAAATTCTTTGTAATTATTTCCTTTTATCTTATCCCTTAATATTTTTACTGATTTCTGTATAGTTTCCATGTCGTTATCAGAATTGAATATGGTGACTCCTTTAGTTCTTTCAGCAAGATTCTCATCAATTTGAAAATTAAAAAAATCTGCTGTATCTGATACTGGATTGTTTTCAGGATTGAGCCAAGGGGCGACTAATACTACCTTATCAACTCTCTTGTCTTTATTTTCACTTAACCACCTAACAATAAATCCTCCTCCGCAACTATGTCCTACAAGTATTGTTTCAGGTGTAATATCAAAGCGTTCTAACTCTTTTTTCCAAATATCATAACGTGGTTGCCAAGGTTGAGGGATTTCTGGTGCGACAGTAAATATATTATTTACCATTAATTGCTTTGTAAGCCAAGGAAGCCAGTGGCTATTACTTGGAGAAGGGTATTTTGGATCATAATATTCTTCTTTATCAGGTCTTCCATGAATTAATATTGCAGTGCGCATGAGGTAATTATACCAGAGTAGACAATGAGAAGGCTTATTTTATCGGAGAAATCATATGACCATGAGCAAAAACTTCCCTGCCATTGTATTTAATCGATTCATATCCAATTGTTAGTGGTACTTCTTCACTCTTTTTTAGTATTTCATATTCATACTTCCATCCGTCTGGAAGCTTTAGAGAACATGGCTCGTGTAACCTGGTTTTTCCCTTTAATTCCCTTACCCCAGTGATTAAGCGAGAAATTACGTCCTTTGTTGTAAGACCGAGCTTCTGGAGTTCTTCTGCTGGAATTACTCCACCTGCGTAAAGTCTTGTCGCTTTTTCATCACCTGTCTCGACTAATTCTTGGCCTCCTCCATTATCACTTGCAAACCATTCGTCATGATAGTGTCCGCCGTCAGGGCTTGGAAAGTCATTTGCATCACCAATAAAACCAGCCCTTTGAATTTTATCGGGTTTTCTTGTTCCCGCATAACCTTCTGCAAGACCATCAGTAAGTAAGTTATTAATCTTTTCTGACATGGAGATATTATACCAGAGTGGAACTACGTTAAGTTATCTTTTCCACTCTATAACGTTGGGAGCAAAATCCACTTGATATTTAGGAATTCCGAGTGAAATGCCATAGTTAGTTGCCTTCTGATATTCTTCCGGTTTGCTTCTGTCAATTTTGAGGTTAAAAATATCAACTCTGCGTTTCGGCCTAAACCCGTTTGGGGTTATAGTCCTATCTGGCTCTGCACGTCGGTCAAGAGCCATTTGTGACTATAGTCATTTCTAGCCCAATAGATACATATGAGAAAATCAATACGGTTTTTCTTGCGCAAGCTCTTCTGTTTGTTTCATTTTAGCTTTTTCCTCTTTCTCAACATACTCAACTAGAAAAGCAAGAAATTCTTGCCAGAACAATTTTAAAGATATTTCCATCTCTCTGATAATTGCTCCTGCAACTTGTTCTGCTTTAGTTAGATTTAAAATTCGTTCTTGTTCTGGATGCGTGAGTGGATTCCTGTTGTTCTTCCATTGTTGACACAATGCATCCCATCTTTCTATCCATTTCTCTTTAGTAATTTTTTTACCCCAAGGCAACTTCAACATCTCATCAAGAATTTTATTTTTTTGCGCCAAAGAATAATTTAGATACATACCGATTGGTTTATCTTTTGACACTTTAAAACTAAATACAACCTCTAGTACCCCCTGTAGGAAACGCTCAAAAGACTTATGAATAGGGAAAACCACAAAGCTATAGTCGAAATAAATTCTTCTCACTTCTTCCATTAGTCCAGTACGTAAATCATTTACTAATATAAAATGGTCAGTTAGATGAGGGATTATATCAGAGGAGAATGAGCTTAATAGAGAAAGTGCTTTATCATCAAAGGTATCTTTCAGTTTAATTTGAGCAAGTAATCTACTCCGTTGGTTTTCGTTTAAAGATGGTGGGATTAACGTTGCCATAATGCTGCGTTTAAATTAGCTTGATTTTATTCCTTTATAAATTTTATGTCAATCTTTGAGGTCATAGTCCGAATCCTAGCGCTAAGTGGCTTTTGAGGGTAAAATTCGGTCCGAGAGTTTGACAAAAAAACGAGGTCTTTAGAAAGCCTTGATAGGCTAAATAGAGACCTCGGTCAGTATAGGGTGCTCAACCGTGCTCCGCCTAATGGACGAAGTTAGAACCTATTATACTTACCCCCAACATTAGCAGAAATGTATGGCCTCTTTCATCCTTAGGTATTGCTATAAAAATTTATTTCATTCTTACATTTCTTACAATAATAGATGTTATTCATTTGTCTAAATCCATATTCTCCACATTTCCTACATCTATTATTAATAAAAAAATCTTTTTCATTTGGTAAGTATGGTTCGTACAAAGCCTTAAGCTCCAGAAACAATTTGGTGCCTATTGATATAAAATTTTTGTTGGTAGTCTTATTAAAGAAGTAAGTTAGATATCTCGACAAATCATCAGTGCCTATTTCTTCCACTTCACGCCAGAAATTAAAAGGAACATATTTTCTTCCAAGCAATTTTTCAGAAATACCAACAAAGCATTCAAAAAAAACTAAAACTACAAATAGGTCCTCAAACCCTATCTTGCTTGGTTGAATATTTAATAACAAATCTTTTGTTTTTTTAGCCCTAGTATTTACTAGTTTTTTAAATTTATCGTCACCATATCCCTTAATAAGAGCTTGCGTATGTCCAGTCATTTCCCATTCTTCATCAAATTTAACTTTAACGTTATATACGTGATTGTGAACAATCACATCTCTTACCACAAAAATTTCATTTAAATGATTTTCAAATTTTTCTACAGGAAACTTATCATTTTTATCGAAGAATATTGAGCTTATGTCGCTTGCAACTTTTTTTACTATCTTTCTGTCTAAAGCATAAATCCTGTTTCTGTAAGATTCAATTCCTATGGCAGTAAGAACTATACCAGCTGTTGCAAAAGCATTCTCATATATACTTACTTGGAACTGTTTTTTACTAAAATCCTTTTTAGAATAGGCTTCAAACGACTTTTCAAGAAATTCGGGGACTATCAACTCAAGATAGCTCGTCCCTACTATTGTTATTAACTCTTCTGAATTGCTCATTTTATAACTTGATACTAAAAGCTAAATATTAAAATCTTCCCTCATTGATTTTTAAGATATATTTCTTTGTCAAATACAAATCCTTCTTCTACCCTTTTTAAGAAAGGTAACTCTTCTTTCGCAAATCCAAAAATGGAGGCATAAATTTCTTGAACAACTGTTCCTGTTAGTAACTCTGGGTTTTGAACTTCGTTAAATGTTTTATGTCCGATTATTAATTCCTTTTTCTTCCAGGGACCATGGGTACCTCCTCCTAAAAATCCTGCTATTTGGTTAGGTATGTGTAAATTATAATTTTTTTCTCCTTTTGTTCTGAATCCTAAGCTTATATTGAATATGTTTTTATCGTCTGCATATCTTATTGAAAATTCCTTTAAGAAATTAAAAAAGCTGTAGAGATATTCAACAAACGCAAACGCGTTTATAAGATTTTTCTCGTCTCTCAATCCCCAATTTAAAAATTCTTGTATGGTTCCGCCTGCGAAAATCTCTCCATCTTTTGAGACTCTCAAAATCTTCCTATTTCCATTCATTATTTCCCACGCATCATTACCGGGCTCAGGATATTCACTAAAGGCAACATTTAAATCCCATCCCATACGTCTCAATGTGGGAGGATTTTTGAGTAAATTATAAAGAGTCTTTTCTCCTTTGGTCCAAAAATTAGGTATTATAATTTTTTTAACTGGAGTTGCTAATAAATAAAAAATGTCGGATGTTTGGTCTAATTTTTCTTCAGCATAGCTTATTATTTCTTTTTTTTTATCATCTGGGTTTTCCTCGATTTTAGACTTATCGCTCTCCATAAGACTTAGTATTCTATCCAGCTTTACAGAGTTTAGTTTTTCTCCTTTATCTTCACCTAAGCCTTTATTACTAGCTAAAATTGCTAATTGCTCTTGTAACTTATGCGGGCTAAAGATTGGAGTATTTTGAGGTCCATCTCGAAAATATATTCCATACACTGTTCCTTTTAGGAAATATTCTTTTTCTGGCATCCATTGGTCTTGAGGAATTAAAAAAGGGTAGCATCCTATTTTCTTAGCATCAGCAATTTTCATCCAAAAAATCTTTTTTTCTTTTCCAGAGTAACCCCATTCGAGGTATGTTTTATTAAATCTTGGAACAAGATTATTAGCCACAATTTCTAACCAAGAACCAATAAGAATATTTTCCTCTTTTATTCCGCATACTTCTTTTACAAACTCTATCTTCTCTGTTTCTTTTTGCTTAGGAATTAAGCCTAAACAAATAATTCCTCCTCCTGAATTAGAAATAGAACTTATATCTCTAAGTAATTCGAACTTAGATTTCATTTTTGTCCACGGATTTTCAGGTTTATTAAGGTCAGTAAAATAAGGGTATTCCCTGAACTCGAAAAAAGATGATTCCTCTGTTCCAATTAACCTATCAATCTCATCTGACTTTATTATTTGTTCTATCTCTTCAATTGTTGATTTTCTATGTTCCATAGTTTAATCCTTTTCGTTTCGATTTAATCCAAATTCATCTAAAAGTCTCATTAATAAACTAGCTAATGAGAGATACTCTATTGCCCTCTGAGGGTCCGAGAGCAATATATTATCATGTACTTTTCTATTTCTAATTCCTACTATTCCTTTGAATAGAAACATCATTCCTTTTTGCTCATCCCTATCTCCATCAGTTTCTAATTTATTAAATCTTACAAGTGGTTCTTGGGTCTCCGACCCAAACGTCCTATTCATTGCCTTATCTCCATCTAGGTTCTCTCCACTTTTAACCATGATTATAGATTTTACTTCCTTAATTACCCTTTTAAAGGCTTCCTCTATTGATTGTGCATAATGTCCATCTTGCAACAATTGCTTGCTTACAAACAGTATTTCTGGATGAAATTGATATGACTCTAATGCTGAAATATTAGAAATTTTTACTTCTTTTTCTTGATTAAATCTTTTATGTTGTTCAATGAACCCTTCCAAGAGTTGTTTTTGTTCATCCAACTTTTGATTAAACATAGAGTATTGTTCTTGAGAACTTCGCGCAAACCTATTGGGGCCAGCACGTAGAAACATCGATACGTACTCCTCATTAAAATTATCTTCCAAAATACGCTTCGTAGTGTCTTTCCATATCTTGTATTGAGGATTAAAAGCTGGAGGATGCCTTAATCCATCAATCGCATTTATTTGTTCTGATAAAAGCTCAACTACAGTCATAAAAATAAGTAGAACGATTATAACAGAGACTAATTTGTAGAGTATAATAAGAATGGAACAAGTGGAACAATTTTTTCAATTATGGAAAAGAAAAAGAAGCTATTTTTACAATTCTTGGAAGACGATAGGGTTTTAGGAAATGTGTCAAAGGCCTTACTCGCAACTGGAATTAAAAGAACCACCGCTTACAGGTGGAGAAAAGAAGATAAAGAGTTTTCTAAAGAATGGGACTCAAGAATAGAAGTGGCCGACAAATTCTTTGTTAGTCTTGCAGAATACAAGCTTAGAGAACTAGTCTTAAAAGGGAATGTAAGGGCAATAATTTACGCCTTAAAGAATCAAAGCCCTGAACAATGGAACGTGAAGCCTTTTTGTCAAAATTGTCAAAGACAAGCGACAGCCTAAAAAAGGTCTGCGAGGGGCATTTTAAGAGCCCTAGCTATCTTTTCAGCCAGCTCTAGCGAAGGAACATTTCGTCCTTGCTCAATAAATCCCATATATGCTCTACTTATTTTAACTTTTTCAGCAAGTTCCTCCTGTGTTAAGTTGAGTTCCTTTCTTCGTTTCTGTACTCTTTTACCAAGCGTTTTAGGTAGTTTTGCATTTATTCTCATACCTACCATTATTGAAATGAAAAATAACAAAGACCACTAAGTATCACTTAGCATTCAGCCTCGATTTATGTTTGACATTTTGATAACCGAGAGTTAGCATGAAGATATGAGCTTAATAAGCAAATTGTTCTTATTGTTTGTGGGAGGTACTGTGCTTATAGGAGTACTAATGGGGATAAATTCAGATAATGGTGTGGGTAATAAAACCTCTAATATCTTAGAGAAAAATAAAACTGAGCTTATTGGAAAAGTAAATTTTGATGGAACTCAGTTTCATATCATAAATGAAGAAGATAAAGACTGGAAAAGTTGTTATTTTACAGTGAATGGGAAATATAGATTTCCTACAAATCCAACCTCCAGTAGATTTGGTTCAATAAAATCCAGCGAAACAACGACAATAAGAGCTAGTGAGTTTACGTTGGATGATGGTACCCGTTATAACCCTTATTCAATAAAACCTAAAGATTTTTCTGCCTCTTGTGATAATAGATTTGGTTTTTGGGAATGGAATTAGCTAAAAAATTATCCTCACTTTACACCTCTTTATAGTTCTTTATATCTTGACACTTTATAGTTTCATTTTATATCCTTAACTCAACGCCCCTCGAGAGCAACAAAGTTCTTTTAGGGCATGGGTCATTTTTGGACCACAACTCAGGAAACTGAGAGGTGGTCTTTTTTTTGTAGAAAAATTCGGGGACAAATAAAAACTCCTGTTGGGTTTGTCCCCGATACAGGAGTTTTTATTATGAAATTGTCAAAGAAAGCCATAAAAGAATTTAGGGAAATATATCTGGAAGAAAACGGAATTGAGCTAGAAGAGGAAAAAGCTGAGATAAAAGCTTTGAGCTTTCTTATGGTCATTAAAATAATTTATAAACCAGTACCAGAAACGAGCTAGACAGCTTTATTTTGCGTCAATACTATAAACTTATGAGATATCCTATATACGCCAGAAAGTCGAGCGAAGCAGAGGAAAGACAGGTACAGTCAATAGGTGGCCAGATTGAAGAAATGAGCCTAATCGCTCAAAGATTGAGTATACAGGAAAGTGGCTTGGAAGTATTACAAGAATCCAAATCTGCAAAGTTTATAGGAAGACCTATCTTCAATAGTCTTTTGGATAAAATTAAATCAGGTGATTATTCCTCTGTTCTAGTGTGGCATCCCGATAGACTTTCTCGTAATCCACAGGACTCAGCTGAAATAATTGCTCTAATGGATGCTGGAAAGTTAAAAGAAGTAATAACTCCTACGCAAACATTTAAAAATAATCCCATGGATAAATTTATGCTTGGTTTTTTAATGATGCAGGCTAAGCTAGAAAATGACACCAAAGGAGTAAATGTAAAACGCGGATTAAAAACAAAAGCTGAGAGAGGATGGTTGCCCTCAGGAGCAAAACCTGGATACATGAATGATAAAAATGC
Source organism: Candidatus Omnitrophota bacterium (assembly GCA_020052955.1). GTDB lineage: Bacteria > Omnitrophota > Gorgyraeia > VGKN01 > VGKN01 > JAGVOB01. Next base: position 8,891 of record JAGVOB010000168.1, read on the forward strand.
AGAGAAAGGGAATAAAACAGTTCTGTCAGACCCAATAAGATTCCCCCTAATAAGGAGAGCTTGGGAATATATGTTAACAGGAACTCATCCTGTTAAGGAAATCCTAGGAACGTTAAACGATGAATGGGGTTACCGTACCCCACAGCATAAGAGAATTGGAGGTAAGCCAATGAGTCGTAGCATGATTTATAAAATGTTTTCAGACCCTTTCTATTACGGAGAGTATGAATATGCAGGAGAGTGGTACAAAGGATTGCATGAGAAGATGATTACTAAAGAAGAATTTGATAAAGTCCAACTTTTTTTAGGCGGTAAAGGAAGACCCAGGCCCAAAAACCATACCTTTATTTATTCAGGATTATTAAGATGTGGTGAGTGTAATGCAACAATAACAGCGGAGGAAAAATATCAAATCATCTGTTCATCGTGTAAATTTAAGTTCTCATCGTTAAACAAAGCATGTTGTCCAAGGTGCAATTTGAGCATTGAGCAGATGGACAATCCTAAACGCCTTCATTATGTCTACTATCATTGCACCAAAAGAAAGAATCCAGCATGTACTCAATGCAGTATACGTTTAGAGGATTTAGAAAAACAATTCGATAGCCTTCTTAACAAGATACAGATATCTGAGAGGTTCAAGAATTGGGCAATAAGATATCTCAGCGAATTTACCGATAAAGAAGTTGAAAATAGAGAATTAGATAGAAAAGCGACACAAAAAGCTTATGACCAATGTGTTCAAAGCATAGATAATCTTATAAAGTTAAAAATTTCGGATAATAGCTTGCTTTCAAATGAGGAATTCAAATCTCAAAAAGAATCTTTAATATCTCAGAAGAATCGACTTAAAGAAAAATTGGCACAGGTCGATACTAAAATCGAAAATTCTTTGGCAACCATTGAGAAAACCTTCGATTTTGCTTGCAACGCTCGTTATTGGTTCGAACATGGCTCTATGCAAGAAAAAAGAGAGATATTAGCATCTCTTGGTTCGAACATGTTATTGAAAGATAAAATTGTGAGTGTAAACCTAGAAAAACCACTTCAGTTCATTGAGGAAGTAAAAAAAGAAATACCTGCTATTTCTGAAATGTTAGAACCTGGAGAAAAGGTTGATAATTCAATCAATTTTGAAGGTTTGTGGATGGAAAATCCATCAATGCTCCGCGGCCAGGATTCGAACCTGGAACCTTGAAGTTAACAGCTTCCTGCTCTACCGTTGAGCTACCGCGGAATATAGAGGTATTTTATCATTTAGG
>JAGVOB010000149.1 GCA_020052955.1 Candidatus Omnitrophota bacterium
ATGGTCATGCATACGGGCTTCAGATTTGCCGTGGAAATAGTGTTTCTATTACTTATGCGTAAGTCAGTAGTTGTAAAACAGTGCCTGTCACCTTTTATAAATTTTACCCATTTCACCGCAACGTAAGTAAAGCGAGCAGGCATGGTTTTCTGGATGCGGGATAAACTCAAATTTTGTTTTGGGTATTTTTGCATAAAAATTTGAATATTTCAATAAATAAAAAATGGGTGCCGAACATCAGCACCCATTTAATCAATATTTATCGCGAATGAATCACTCTGTGGCAAGCCACAGGGAATTCTCAAGTTAAAACTGTGACGCTACTATTGCTGAGATTAAATTATTATCTGGCGCATCATTGTCGGTGGAACACTTTTCTTCGTTTATATCATAGCTAACTTTAAAGATAGTATTTTCACTAAATCTGTAACCGCCTCCTATTGAATAACGTTGGTATTCATTTGCAGTAACACTATTTAAAGAAGCAGTGGTTAAGCCATTTAAATCTATCATACTGTATCTTAAAGCGCCGTATAATTTAGGTGTAAAATTATAAGCGCCTTCAACAAAACCATAATCCCCCTTCCTATCTGTAACATCCGAAGTATCATCTTTAAACTCACCGTAGGCAAGTTTAACATAGGCCTTGCTGTCGGAAAAGGCGGGAGGGTCAAGTTTCTTTGTGCCTTTTTTAAAATCATACCTTGCATCTACTTCCCAGAGAGACCTGTCCCAATTCGTTGCACCTGTTGGTCTTGAGGTTGAACCTGCTATTGAAATTTCAGAATCAGCTGTCTTAAGTCTATTTGTAGCGGCATAACTTGCTGACACATAAAGCGGTTTGATTGGTGTCCATGATATCTTTGATACTGCTCCCTTTGCCTCGCCATTATCCGCGCCTGTTCCACTATTTCCATTGAATATACCTGCTGACCAGTTTAATGGGTTTTTCTTTCCTATTTTTCCGGATAGCTGCCATCCTTCATCATTACCGCCCACATTTGCGGCAGAGTTTGAAGGAAGCACACTATCAACGGAGTTATTTGACCATGTCTCTTCGCCGATATCCATCTTAAACCTTCCTAACCGGGAATTAAGCGTAAAGGGTTTATCTTTAAGGAAGGGTAAAAAATCCTTGGAATCAAGGTAGAAATAGTCAAGGTTATTAAAGGTAGCATTATTTAAATTAAGCCGCATCACTATTGTGTTAAACTTATCCGGCTCAAATGCAAACTGTATTTTTGCTTCAGGTGCCTGGAACGAACCATTCGGATAGGAGCCATCCTGCTGCGAGCTATAATAACCCGCCGCCCACCTCCCCTTCATCTTAAGTTTAGATACTGCATTTGATAAATCCACTCTGGATTGCCCTGCGCCCGTTGCAACCGCTTGTTTGGTTTTGGCCTGATCCTGCTCTAAAACCTCTATGCGTTTTAATAATTCCTGAACCTGTGTTTTTAGTACGCCAATTTCTTCATCCCGCTCATCCGCCCATACAAGCTGGCCAAAGGTTAATGGAACAGATAAAACGCATGAAATAAGACACAAAAACAACTTTTTCATAAAAACATTTCCCTTTTTTTATTTTTAAGCTTCAATTCGATTTTCTTAGGATTTTCTATATCGTTAAGATTAAAGACAAGCGAAAGGATAATGTCGCATAAGAAATTCTGAAGAAAGGGCTTGAGAGGAATAGGCTTGTTATTGATAAACAATCGTAGCTGAAAATCTCTGTCTACATCCTTCTGCACAACAACAGGAGGCATGCCGAACTCTTCTGATTTTACCAGAATGCGCGTAAGCGATGTAAATTCCGGGTTTACCTTGTTATAATACTCCCAGATAAGGCTATCTACACCGGCTGCATCCACAAATCTTTCAGCTACAAATTTTATGGAGTTGTCGTGGCTCCCTGAAAACAGCTGTTTTTTAAAAAACTTATCGGGATTTTTACCCATCTTGTGTATCATATACCTTGGGGCGAGGAAACCAGAGTTTGAAAGAGGGTCTGAAAACGCAACGGTTTTGCCTTCTAATTCTTCTAAACTTTTAACAGGGCTATCGCGGTGTATTATTATATATGACCGGTATGTCTTCTTTTAGGATACCTCAGGGACAGCCAATAATTCCATTCCTATCTCTTCATGTAATATGCAGTAGGGAGAACTGCAGACAAAGGTAATCTTTATCTTCCCTTGTTTTAGAAGGTCGTTTACCTCTCGATAGTTATCTTTTTGAATCAACCCAATGGGCTTTGAATTTTTTTTCCTATATAATCCATCAATTGCTTGTAGTAAATATAGGTTTCTTTCGGAGAAAGCATTGAGCCGATTGCTACGGGTATTTTTCTTCTTTAGAGACAAGGGGCTCTACCTGTGACTCTTTGAGATTTATTCTTTTAATATCCTCTTTCTGCCCGCACCCCGCTATAAAAAGCAGAATATCTATAGTATAAACTATCCTTTTGCCCATTTATTAGCCCTTTTGTGTAAACCCCGCTTTACCCCGTTAGAAAATTCTTTTCTAACGGGGTAAAGTTTAACATATTCCTTAATTTCTTTCTATATCAATATTAATCACTCCCCCATGACCTTTACAACAACTCTTTTTCTCCTCTGGCCGTCAAACTCCCCGTAAAAGACCTGCTGCCAGGGGCCTAAATCAAGTTTACCGCTTGTTACGGGCACAATTACTTCATGATGGCGAATTGACTCACATTAAATGTTACCCAAAATAATTCCATAAGGTATCGTTGACTCATAATTGATGTTACCAGAGAATATAGCCTCTGGAAGGAGG
>JAGVOB010000067.1 GCA_020052955.1 Candidatus Omnitrophota bacterium
CTCCCGCGCAGTGCTTCAAAACCGATGGGCAAAATTTTGGGTGGGGGCAAAATTTTGCCCAAAAAAGAGCAAAAAATCAAGAATGTCAGGGAGCGGAAAGCCAAATATCTCTTACTTCTTCAAATAGTTCTGGATTGTCAAAGTCAGCAGGAAGAACGTTTTCTTGCGGTTTATTAAAAAGATAATCGCCTTCCTTGTGAAATCCTGCTGCTATTAATTCAGAGCAAAGAAAACGTTTATGACTACTGAATAAATTATGTAACGCAATCCCAATTGTAACATAGATTAGAGATAATGGAAACCAGAAAAATTGTAAGATGTCGTAAGGTAAGTTATTCATCGTCGCCCACCAGAGTGCCACCTTATATCTCTTCCCTGCCTCTTGATTCTGACGCCTCATTATTTTTATTTCGTAACCTCTATCAACATATTGTTTTTGTAAATCAGCTACGCGTGAACGCGGAACCCTTGCTTCAATAATATTAAATCCACCTAGACTTCCAGCAACATGTGTCCATTTTGAGCTTAAACCATAACCTGCCTTAAACTGTACTTTCTCAATAGCGATTTTATGCCCCGCAACCAAAATGATATAACCAATCTTTATCTTATCAGGATTAAGCTTTGGCATAATCTTTTATTTTAAAACCTTACCAAAACCTCATAAATACCTTCAATAACACATGCCATATCTTTATAATTTAGCTTCTCCCATGTATCAGTGTTCTTATGGTAATTTTTATGTCTTAAGAAAGCTGTATCGCTTATCATTACTGCTGGATAACCTTCTTTCCAAAAGGACCAATGGTCGCTAAAATCAATTCCTGGGATAAAATCAAGGGCAATAGAAGCTATGGGAAACGAAGAATTGTTTTTAAATATTCTCGTAATCCGCCTAGCTAAGTAACGGGATTTAAAATTACCAAATACTCCAATAAAATTACCTTTATTTGGAAAAAATAAACCAGCAATGATTGGGTATCTCTGGGAAAATATTCTATTTGAATAAAAGCCTATTAAGTCAAAAACAATAACAGCCTTGATATTTTTATTTTCTGCCTTGGCTTTCTTTGCATAAATTCTGCTTCCCATTTCCTCTGTTTTAAAAAAGGGCGGCTCTTCATTGACAAAAGCTATAAACTCAATTGTCCTATCCACTTTCTTATTCTTCATCATCCTTGCCAATTCTAAAACTCCAGCTATGCCACTTGCGTTGTCATCTGCCCCGGGATTAAAACAGGAGTCGTAATGCGCTCCAACAATAGTAATCTCATTAGGCAGTTTTATGCCATTTTTTACAGCAATTATATTTTTTACCCTTTTGTTTCCGAAAACATATTCTTGAAATTCAACATTATATCCAAATGATATAAATTGCTTAACAATATAGTCAGCGGATTTCTCAAGATTGTTATAGTTAAAGACGCTTCTATCACCTATTTCGCTCGAAAGTTTTAAGACGTGTTCTTTCAGTCGTTCTGAAAGCACGCCGTCTTTCGGCGTTATGCACAAAGTAGAGGTAAAAAAGTACTGCCAGCCGAAGGTAGTACTTTTTAAAATAGCAAAACTCGCTAAACCAACAATAATTAGCCGCAATATTCTTGTCATCTTCGTATAGACAAAGGGTTAGGAGAAACTCACAAACTCGTCTGCCTCTATTCTACAGTTAGAATTTCTTTCCTCAGATAGCCTAAGTTTATCATTTTTATAAAGCGCTTCCCAAAAAGGTAAAATTTCACCTTGATTTGTAACATGGTCAATACAAAATAACCTACATTCAGTTAAATCTATATTTGAAGCTGTCGGCCAGGAAAAAATTTCAATTCGAAACATTAGCCGTGTCTCTTTGGGCTGAAATGGTTCAAAGAACATTCTCAATGTATTAGAAATACCCACCAGATTAACGCAATGTGACCAGAATTTTAAGCTTCCCCACGAACTATGCGCATATCTCTTTTTTAGAGTCTTAAAAATATCCAAAACAAAGTAATTGCCTGTATTAAAAAGACCGTTGGTCGTTAAATTATTGTGGCACATCTCGTCAATAGAAAGGCTCGTAGCCTTTGAGACCAGCTTTAACATATCAGATAGATAAATGTGATCATCTTTTTTATACAATCCGACTTCGGACACATTTCTTAACCTAATCTGTCTTATAAATTGTATATTTCTTAAACCATATTGGTATATCTTTACAAACTCTTCTTCATTTAGACCTTTAACTAAGGTCACTGAGAGAATAGTCCAGATGTTAAATTTCTTAAGATTCTCTAAGGCTTTTTTCTTGAGCTCAGTTAAATCTTGATTACTGATATGCTGATGTGTTTCTTGACGAAAGCCATTCAGAGATAAAATAACGTAATGAAGCCCTGCATCTTTTAATTCCTTCACATAGTTTTTTTCTGCAAGTTTTAACCCATTAGTTAAAAGAACTGTAAATTTATGCGGATAACGTTCTCTAACGTAAGTTATTAATTCAGGTAATTCCTTCCTGAGAGTAGGCTCTCCTCCAGAGAATACAATAAAGCGATGATGGCAATTATCAATAATGTCCTTGATTTTTTCTGTATCGAATTCAGTATTTTTATCGGGGAGATAACACCACTTGCATCTCAAATTACACCTTGTAGTAATCGGCAAAACCAAACCATAAGGATTATGTCGTTTTTGTCTTTTTGAAATTGTCCGTAAATATAGATTACCATCTGGATCTACAACATCAGAAAATGAACCATGTTCCAAACACGTCTTAGTAATAGTTACTTGGCCATCTTCTAAGAATAATTGCGCCTTTACTTCTTCTAAGCAAAGAGGGCAAAGACTTTCAATATTTTTTAGGGATACTCTATCCACTTTCTTTCTCCCTTGGTATAGAAGTTATAATACATGCTCCGATAAATCCTAAGACTGTTCCTACAACTACGCCAAATGTCGCACCTACTGATATTGCGCCGCCACCACTCCCAAATAATCCATGTTTTTGTTGAACAAAAAGACTAGGTATGTGCACTGAGATGCCGGATATTAAACCAGCTAAAGTTCCATTAAGTGTTCCCAGAAAGATTCTTAATAAAGTATAACGGCTTTTGATCTTCAAAGTAAAATGGACATAGCAATAGCCAACCAAAAGACCACTAATAACACCTATGGTAGCACCCACTGGACCGCCAAATAGTCCAAAGAAACCTCCGACAACTGCCGAGACAATAGCAATAACCCATTTAAAAACATTACGTCCTGTTTGCATTTCAGTCCTCCTTGAATCCGAGCGCCGAAAATAACTTCGGCACTGGTCTTTTGCCAATATGGCCTAAAAGGCGTTCTATCTCGCCTTCATCACGAACAGGCAATGCGTTAATATCAATACCATTCGTTATTATATATTTATAAATAGACGAAATAATGCAGCCATTTGACGGCTTAGGGAAATACTTGTTCATCTTTTTATATATTTCCTCAAAAGGCTCGTTGAGAATATTTCCAAATGATATTGGTGAAAAATCACAAGGGCAAACCTCGCCATTAGCATTAATATAAAGATGGGTTCTGCCGGCATTACAACCATAATTATCCACTGAATTGATATGTGCTAATGCCATAATCTTCGGCAAGCTCTTTTTCGTATTAATCTCATACTGCAATTCTCTGATTTTGGCTTTATCCTGCTCAGTGAAATCCTCAAAAGCACTATTCAGTAATTTACCGCATGGTTTTGGCTCTAATATCCTTATCTCATGCACTCCAAGCTCACCTACATAGTTAATAAATTCGTATATCTTCTCTGAGTTTAGCATTTCTTTACTTATAACGCATGATATGGCAGTATAAATTCCTGCTTTGAGCGAATTTTCGATTGCCGAAATAGCATCGTCAAATGCCTTTTCTGATTGCCTTTTTTTATTGTGCTCTTCTTTATTATGGCTATCAAGACTTACGACAACTGCTGTAAGACCGGCTTCTTTTAAGGCTTTTGCTCGCTCCGCGTTTATTAGATATCCTGACGTAAATAGAATAGAGAAAGAACGGTTGTCCACCGTATTAACTAATTTTTCTAAATCATCTCTTAGACTTGGTTCTCCACCAGTGAAACCAATACAGGAAACACCAAAATCTTGCAGCTCCCGGATTACTTTTGTTAAGTCTGGAAGTGCTAAATCTTTAGACTTTTCAGCACTGGCATTACTGCAATGCCAGCAATTCAAATGACATCTATCGGTCACAGATATATACGCTGAGAATGGACTTATTCTGCCTTTGGATAACCTATTAAAGCATTTCAGGGCAGTCACATAACTAGGAGATGGAAAGGGAGTATAAATTGTATTAATAAATATCCTGTTAGAGTCTACTGTAAATTTTTCATATTTCATTTGTTTGATCATGAAAAATAAAAAGCTCAAAGGAAGATTCAAAATTTCTTTATTGAATCCTTTCAACAAGAATAAATATTTATTAAATCCGGTCACGTGTTGCATAGCTATTTCACTTTACTAAAACTATATCAACCAATGAAAAAAACGTTATTGTTCTAACATAAAACAATAACCCTATTGAAAGCGTCTTTTCTTTAAAAAACATGCTGCCAATAAAAATGGGCAAGGTTAATAATGCGCCTATAAGATAAACTACTCCGCACATTCCCTTAAAATAAGGGAAAAATGCTATGGGCGTAGATAATAAAGCGATAAATATCGCAAGATTTCTTGCTTTCTTTCCTCCAATCACAATCGGCAATGTATTTCCGCCTTCTTCCTTATCGCCTTGCATACCTACAATATCCTCAACAATCTCATAAGCCAGTATTATAAGAAACAACCATATAGGAAAAACAAACAGTGAATCTCTGCGTAATGACGGATAGCCCCCGGATGTTAGAGCTAATGATAAGGGATAAATCGAAACAACAAGTAACGAAACAATCACGGCTTTAAAAAGGTAAAGCCTTTTAGAATACACGTTATAGAATACTAAGATGGCTAGATCCAAAATTATTAAGCTGAAGAACTTCAAATTTACCCATAGAGCAGATATCAAGCCAATGAGAAAAAAACCTATAAAGAGTCTTTTGATATCCTTCTCAGATACCAGCTCTTTGAGAGGTATTCTTTGAGGCCTGTTTATTGAATCGCTTTTGATGTCGTAATAATCATTCATCAGATAACCGGCGCAGGTTAGAAGAAAAATAGAAATCAAACCAAGTCCCACTCTTAATTGGATAGCCCTATCTTGTAAATAAGTAACGGTGCCAAAAGCGTATATGGAGATAGTTAACACACCTAAGAGAATAGACAGTACCTTGCCTAATCTGAATGCCTTTATTATTGCCAACATACCAAATTTTGTAGTAGCTAAATTACTTTACTAAACAACGTTTCCTGATTTTCTCAAATTCAGACATTATGTCCATTTTTTCTTTTATTGATTTCGCGCGTTTTAAATCCCTCATTATAAGCTTATACATTGCAACCGAATCTTTAGCAGTTAATTCCATGCGCGAATCGGCTATTCCCTCTAAGCCATTAAAAACCAGCCATTGGTTACTTGCACGCACAACGGAAAGTTCATTTTTGACCACTTTACCCTGATATTCATAATTATCCTTATTGAGAAACATAACGTGCATTAACCCATTTAATTTCATAAACTTTCTGATCCATCGGCTCTGCATCTCAGGTATGCGGTAAGACGCTTCCCATGCTGGCTTAAACAATCCGTTTACTATTAAAAATTCCTCTCTTGCGTCAACTACGCCGTCTTCAAAAAATCGCTTGGTGTTCATAATCGCATCGTCATACAATGGTATTACCAAGGTAGGCTCTTTAGAAGTATCAAGCCCTCTCTCAACTACAACCTCATTTCCTTTCAAGTAAACCGTAAAGCCTAAATCAGGATGTTCCGCAGCAATAATGTAAGCAACGTCAAACATCCCTTGTGCATACTTCTTGGCGGCATCAATTTTAGCAGCCTCATTTAAGGTTTGTTCCAAAATTAGTTCTTCAGGCGTAAGATTATCTACTCTCCCTCGGCTATAAAGATGCCTGATCTCAACTGGCTTGATTCTTTCTGCGCAGCCTGCTACCACCAGAAGAATGCAAACACTAAATAATAGCCACATCTGTTTCTTTCGCATCCCGCACCTCCTTTTTAATATCATATTATACCTCAAAGAGTTAGAAAAAACTCGGAATTTTATCAGGTAACTCGCTTGAAGCCATTGTTTCATGCCAGGGGCCTAAACAACGGCAGTCTTTTTTTCGATAGTCTCCAAAAAGAATTTTATTGCCTGCTTTACATCCGCCTCCGCAAAAGTCCTTGTAAGAACAGTCATGACATTCTTCCGGAAGTTGCATAAATTCACAAAACTCTGGAGAATCAAATCGCCTCGCAAAAATATCCCAAATATTCTGCGTTAAGACATTGCCAAGAGGTACATCGTACATAAAGGGACAAGGAGTAACAGTGCCATCGGTCTTTATAGAAAGCGAGTAATAACCACCCAAGCATAGCCGACCGCAAAATGTCAGGATTTCTTTAATATAATCAAAATGTCGAGGCCGATACTCACAAAGAACTTTATGTTTGGCTTTATTCCACAATTCCAATGGAGTCAATAAAGGATCGTCTGTTTTTTGCGGTACATATTGATAAAAGAGTGGCGTTACTTTTAATTGATTTGTCACGAATTCATAAATATTATCAAAATCTTGTATATTTTCTGCATGGAGAGCTGTAAAAGTATAAGTCTTTACCCCAGCCCTTACGAAATTGCCAATTCCAGAAACAGTTTTATTCCAAGAGTCAGGGGCCTTAGTAAAATCATCGTGTCTATCTGAAATATGAGAAACTAAGGTTACAATCGCCTTATCTAGCCCGGCATCGCAAAGATTTTTTGCAAGTCCTTCGGTTGCTAATGTACCATTTGTATATAATACAATTTCCTGAATTGCCGTATTTGATTTAGCATATCGTACAATTTCACAAATGTCGTCTCTCAAAAGAGGCTCTCCGCCTAATAAGTCCAAACGTATAGGTACTCTATCGAATTGCCTAAGAATATGCAGGATGTTCTTTAACGCTACCTCGCTACCAGTATTTCTTGCATAACACATCTTACAATGAAGATTACATCTATCTATAACGTCTAATTTAATAACATAAGGATAACCTCCGACAAAACGCTTTGAGAACTTCTGAACAACAGACCGTAGGCGCGAACCAGGCTTGGCTTTTCCAAATGTTTTCAATAAAACATTTTGGCAACGAATCATTACTTTTGCCTTTAATTGAATCTGATTACCTGTATTATTATTTCTCTTACTCATTGCCTTTTCCCCTACAAAATATATGAATCGAAAAGTTAATTTAATTCCGCTGTTATGGTCAACTGTTTCTCTGATTTTGTCGAAAACAAAATCACGGCGATTTTCCTTTAAAGCGCCTCTAAATCCTGCGCAGGGGCCTGAGGTCTTCATCCATGAGACAAGAGCCTCGCCTGTATCAAAAGATTGCTCGCATGATTCCTCACGAATAGACTTGATTCTTAAGCCCGCTTTATCTACCATCGAGCGAAAACTTTTGACATTTGAAGGAAAGTTAACAGGAGGAATATATTTTAGAACAAAAGGATGCCGGATGAGTATTTTAGAAACAAGCTTTTGTAATTCGGAAAGAGACTCCTGAGTATTTACAAGTATAGCAACTTGCCCACCAGAAACGAGCACCCGACTGATTTCTCTTAATACTTTATTAGGCTCACTGTATCCTAAGGCCCAAAAAGCAGTTATCAGATTAATAGAATTGGCTTCTTGCTCGCGCAAGGCAACAAGCATGTCTTGATTAACAAACTTAGCGCTTGATGAATTCTTGACTCTCTCTCTCGCAATTTCGAGCATAGATTCAGCAATATCATATCCGACAACCAAACCATCAGAACCAACACGACTGTTAATTATCTCCGTAGCATGCCCGGTGCCACAGCCTAAATCAATACAACACATTCCAGGCTTAAACTCTAATTCTTTAAGGATATCTTCAGTAAATTTACCAAGTAATTTTCTAGTGACGACAATATCATATGTTGGTGCACAACTATCAAAATCACTTCTATAGACATCCGTTTTAGATCTTCGGCTCAAAATTTTACTGACCGTTATAAGAACTTTTTGAATTAATGCCATTTATAAATTTATTACTTTGTCAGTTAATCCATTTATCATTTTTACTCTCATTATGGACTCTATTTAATATAAGACGTGCTATATCCCTAAGCGGCTTTGACCTCTTACCTAAAAAATTAATATTTGAAATAGATTGTTCTATCTTTTGTTTTAACAAGTGCAAAGATTGATCAAAACCATAGACTTTAGGAAACGTTAGTGAATTAGTATCTTCTGTATCGATTAAATCATCAGAAACTTGAAATGCGTAACCAAAATTTCTAGCGTACTCAATTAAAGCATGTATCTCGTGTCCCTTTGCATTTGCCAAATAAGCACCAACGGTTGCAGACAATATAAAAAGCGAAGCCGTCTTATGCAAAGCAATGTAATCAAGCTTATCTTTATCGTTTTTTAAATCCATATGATTTTGATCTGGATTAAGATCAGCAAATTGACCACCAATTACACCAAACACGCCTATTCGTTGGGCTACCTCCTGAACTATAGTTACTATCACTGAAGATGGTATATTGTTAGTTTTAAATTCATTTGATAACATTTCAAACGATCTTGAAATAAACCCAATACTTGTTAATATAGCGGTTGACTCTCCAAACATCTTATGACAGGCAGGTTTACACCTCCTAAAGTCACTATTGTCCATACTGGGCAAATCATCTAAAATTAAAAGGGCGCTATGAATAAACTCAATAGCACACGCAGAATTTATAACTTTATCAATTTTTCCACCTAAAACTTCATTTATCACTATAGCTAAAATGGGTCGTAATCTTTTGCCGCCAGGGAATAGACTATAATGCATGGCCGTATATAGCTTTGATTCAATATTGCCAAAATAAACTGATAAATTATTCTCTAAAGCTTTATCTATGATCTTCTTTTTTTCATCTAATAATTGTTTTATACGCATGTTCCTAATTGATTTTCATCTATTTCTTTTAACCACGATATACATAGACCTATAAAATATTTTGGATTTTGTCTGTATAATTCTTCAGCATGTAGCCCATCTTCTATGATAATTAATTTTTTAGGCTCTTTTGCTTTTTGATAAAGAATCTCTGCATGCTGTTTAAAAATAATTGGGTCCTTATCACCTTGGATTATTAAAAGAGGTATAGGTGATATTTCATCAATAACATCTATCGGATTAATTTTTTTGGCAAATATATTACCTAATCGTAACCTAAAAAGATGGTTTCCAAATTTCTGAATCCCAGGGACGAGGGCTCCTTTATCTAAAAATCGATTCTCTATTTTATTGAAACTCAGTGGTGAACTTATAATTATTAAACCATTTACATTTTTATTTTTAGCTACTTGAATTACCGAAGAGGCAGCGCCTAAAGAAAATCCCATAAGGTAGACATACCTATAACTTTCTTTAGTATAATCTATAACTGCCTTTATATCTTCGTGTTCTTTAGAAGAGAAACTAAACACACCTTCGCTTTCCCCGTGTCCTCTTTGGTCCATTGAGATAACGTCGCACAACTCAAATAAATCATTTGAGAGGTTTAAAAATGGCTTCGCATCCTTGGACATTGAAAACCCATGACAAATAATAATAACAGCGTTTCTCCCTTCTTGTTTAAAGTGATTTACAGCAATCTTTGTCTTATCCCATGACTCAACTACTGTCTTAATCATTTTTATTTTGTTTTTCTGCCTACTAATTCATCTAAGCTAACGCCAAATGCATCTGCCAGCTTGAGTAATGTCTTAAGATTAGGGTGCTCTGCAAGACTTTGTTCTATCTTAGTAATTGTATTGAAAGCTAATCCTGCCTTCTCTGCTAATTTTTGTTGAGTCCATCCCCTTTGTTTACGTAACTCCTTCACTCTTTTATCTAACATTTTTTCTCCTTGACTTTATATTATGCAGGTGGTATTATGATGATAACATTTAGATAGGGAATATTAACGACATATATCTTACCACTAAAAAGGCTTATTTCAAACCAATTTCCGCTCCCTGACATTCTTGATTTTTTGCTCTTTTTTGGGCAAAATTTTGCCCCCACCCAAAATTTTGCCCATCGGTTTTGAAGCACTGCGCGGGAG
>JAGVOB010000116.1 GCA_020052955.1 Candidatus Omnitrophota bacterium
AAATCAAAATGCAAAAATTTTAAGTTGCTTTTGAATACGACGATGTCTTAAAGAAATTTTGAATTTTGCATTGTCATTTTGATATTTTATTTTTGATATTTGAATTTCTAATGATAATGTTATTTAGTAGACAGAGCAATATATGACATAAGCTCAAGGCAAAGATAGCCTATGTTTAATATAGGCCCTAATTCCACAAGGATAGCCTTTCCTATACCTCTTAAAGAAAGGGCTAAACACAAATAGCCTGGTTTCGCCTTGATAAGACCAATTATAGATGATATAATCAACCCATTCGACTACCTCGGGCTAAAGCCCGAGGTTTGCTCAGGGTAATAGTGAGCGGCGTCTTTTGACCCAGTCTCTAAATGGCGGGGTTTGGACGCCGCCGAATCTATCAAAAACGCTCGGGTTTATTTAGCGTTAACAATATCAGGCCAAAATTAAGGGCTATGAAGCATTTTCTTAAAAAGTACACGGAAGGTTTTATCAATTTACTCTATCCCTTGAGTTGTTTCGGCTGCGAAATAAGTCTTGGCCCGGAAAGCAATGTGCCCTTATGCTCCGAGTGCTTTGAAAAGATAAAAAAGAATCCTTTGCCATATTGTAAAATATGCGGCAGGTCTATGAACAAAGAAAAATCTTACAGGACTATATGTAATGAATGTACTAGCGGAAATTTTTATTTTACGAGAGCATGGTCTTGTTGTATATATGAGGGTATTATAAAGGATGCTATTTTGAGATTTAAATATACTGACAGCATGTACCTCGCTCCTATTTTCAGGGAGATATTTGCAGATTTCATAAAAGAAAATTTGGACAAAGATATTGTGGATATGGTCGTACCTGTTCCTTTATTCAGCAGCAAGCAAAGGGAGAGGGGTTTCAACCAATCTAATATACTCGCCGACTTGATAAGAGCTCTGTTAAACAAACCTGTTTTTTCAAATATGCTCAAAAAAATCAGGCCTACCAGGCCTCAGCAGGAATTAAACCGCAGGGAGAGGCTTTCCAACCTAAAAGGTGCCTTTGTCGTAAGAGAGCTCGGAGATGTTAAAAATAAAAACATAATGCTTGTAGATGATGTCCTTACCACAGGCTCTACAATAAATGAATGTTCAAGGATATTAAAAGAGGCATTATGTAAGAATGTCTTCGCTCTTACATTGGCCAGGGGGATATAACCATGCGCATAATAAGAGGTTATATTATAAAAGAGATCTCGGTACCTTTCTTTTATTCGCTTGTGATATTCACATTTGTCCTTTTAATGGGGAACCTAATACAGCTGGCCGAGCTTCTTATTACAAAAGGGGTAGAAATAATATATGTGGGGAGGTTATTTCTTAATCTTATACCATACCTGTTGAGCTATACTATCCCCATGTCTATTCTAACAGCTGTACTGCTTACCTTTGGAAAGCTATCCGCCGATAACGAGATAATCGCGATAAGGGCAAGCGGCATAAGCCTATTTCCGATAATGATACCTGTTCTAGTTGTGGGTATGCTATTTTGCATGCTCTCTATTTACCTAAACGACAAGGTGCTGCCTAAATCACACTTTGCTTCCAGAAAGATACTCTCTGATATCGGGCTTAAAAAACCAACCGCTTATTTAGAGGCCGGTACATTCATAAAAACGTTTAAAAAGTATATTATATTTATATACTCTATTGACAAAAATAAACTTAATAATATCAGAATATACGAGCCGCAAGAGGGTAAGCCAACCCGCACTATAATCGCTAAGCATGGGGAATTTATACCCATACCGGAACAAAAAATTCTAAAACTCAGACTGATAGACGGTATAAGCGACGAACCAAACCCGGAGGACCCAAATAGTTTTTTTAAGCTGACCTTTAAAACTTATTTTTTAACGCTGGATCTTGCGGAAAATCAAGGCCCTTTAGAAAAAAAACCAAAGGATATGACGATACAGGAATTAAAGGAAGAAATAGAAAAGTTTAAGAAGGATAATATTGACTCTTCTCCTTTACTCACCGAGATACACAAGAAAATATCCATATCATTCGCCAGCCTGGCATTTATAATAATAGGATTTCCGCTTGCAGTAAGAACAAAGAGGCAAGAAAAATCCATAGGCTTCGGAATGAGCCTCCTTATAATCATGATCTATTACATTTTGAGCGCCCTGGGAGAGGCGCTTGCGCTGCGTCAAAAGTGTCAACCCGCCCTGTCTATGTGGATTCCGAATATACTTTTAGTCCTAATCGGGGCTATACTGTTTTATAAAGCCGAAACTAGATAGATGAGAATAACCGACAGGTATATAATAAAGCAGCTTCTCTTCCCTCTTTTTTACTGCCTTATAAGTTTCATATTCCTTTATATAATAATAGATCTATTCGGCCACCTGGATGAGATTTTAAAACAAAGGGTTGCCTTCAATATAGTCTTAAAATACTACGGCTCCTTCGTACCTATAATATTTGTCCAGACGGCGCCTATAGCGGTCCTGGTCTCAACAATATATGTACTCGGTAATCTAAATAAGTATAACGAGATAATAGCTATGAAAGCCGGAGGGCTTAGCCTTTGGGTAATCATAAGGCCATTTTTGATACTAGGGTTTCTGGTAAGTGCATCGGTATTTCTGGTAAACGAGGGATTCGTTCCATCAGCCTCCATCACCACCAAAAACATAAAAGAGGATAAGATGGAGAAAAAATCCAGTTCATCAGAAGGAAAAGTTATTGAAAACGTGGCAATATACGGCGCGAATAATCAGATGATCTATGCGCGGTTTTACAACGCCTCAAAAAAGACCCTGGTAAATCCCATAATACTGATAAGCGATATGGAGAAAAATATTGAGACAAAGATAACGGCGGCTGAGGGGAAATGGACTGAATCGGCTGGGTGGGTATTTTATAACTGTGCCGTTTATAATTTTGACAATAACAACCAGATAATAGGAGAACCTCAACTATTCACCGAAAAATCCGTGGCTATAGAGGAAAAACCGGATGATTTCCTGCACTATGAAGTAAGGTCCGAATATATGAATTTTGAACAGCTTAAAAAATATATTGATAAACTATATGGCGTGGGAAATAAAATTACGGATAAACTTTTAGTGGACTTATACAACAAGATTTCGTTCCCCCTCATAAGCCTTGTAATAGTTCTGGCGGGAATTCCATTTGCAATGACCTCAAAGAGAGGGGGGGCGCTTTTAGGTGTGGGTATAAGCATTGCTATCTCTCTTATATACTATGGCATAATATCCATCTCTATAGCCCTGGGGAAGGGGGGTATGCTGCCGCCTCTTGTGGCTAGCTGGTCAGCCAACTTTATATTCGCAGGTCTAGGGCTCTACCTTGTATCCAGGCTAAGATAATTTTGTGGCGGGATATTACTGACCTTTGCATTTGCAATAGGAATAACATCTCGCACTGAGTCCGTAGACATTGTTGGTTTCGCAAAGGTCAATAGTTCTTTGAGTTTATAGAGTTAGTAGAGTTCTCAAAAAAATCGAGTAACTCAATGAACTCAAGTACTCAATAAAGCCTTCCATAACATGTTTCCGTATGGCTCATACTGCACTTCGCCTTGCTCAGTGTCCTGAGCTTTTGCGAAGGAACCGGCCATCGTTCATCCGCGCTCTGTCCCTCGTTTTGCTCGGGATGGTAAACGGTAGGCGAACCAAAGGGCGTGGTTTTCCCCTCGTCCGCCACCGAAGCGAAGGCGGACTCGGGGACTTCGTTGGCCGCGAATGTATAAACTAAATTATTACGTACCGCTCTCCCAGGATGAAAGATACTGTTTTTGTTTTGGCGTAAGTTTATCTATCTTTATATTCATAGAACGCAGCTTAAGCTCTGCTATTCTGCTATCAATGTCTTTGGGAACCTTATATACTTTTTTATTTAGCTTACCCCTGTTTTTAAAAATAAAATCTGCCGAGAGCGCCTGATTGGCGAAACTCATATCCATAACCGAGGCCGGGTGTCCCTCTGCAGCGGCAAGATTTATAAGCCTTCCTTCCCCTAAAAGATATATTCTCTTCCCTAACTTAAGCGTATATTCATCCATAAACTCTCTTATTTTTCTCTTTTTAATGCTTATCTTAACCAGGTCGTCCAAATCCAGCTCAACGTTGAAATGTCCGGAATTGCATACAATAGCGCTGTCTTTCATGCTTAAAAAATGCTCTTTTCTTATCACGCTTATATCTCCGGTTAAGGTTACGAAAATATCTCCCTTCCTGGATGCTTCTTGTATCGGCATAACGGTATAACCATCCATAACCGCTTCAAGTGCGCGCAGTGGGTTTATCTCTGTAATTATCACGTTTGCTCCCATGCCGCGTGCTCTCATAGCAACTCCCCTTCCGCACCACCCATAACCGCAGACTACAAAGTTAGCTCCCGAAAGGAGTATATTTGTAGCACGCATTATACCGTCAACGGTGGACTGGCCGGTACCATACCTGTTATCGAATAAATGCTTTGTGTCGGCATCGTTAACGGCGATTATCGGGAAGAGAAGCTTTCCTGAATTTTCCAGGCTTCTAAGCCTTATAACTCCTGTTGTGGTTTCCTCTGTCCCTCCAAAAATATACGGGATGAGCGTTCTTCTTTCCTTGTGAATACTGGAAACCAAATCCGCACCGTCATCCATGGTTATATTTGGCTTTTCATCTAAGACCGCATTTATATGGTTATAATATGTTTTACCATCCTCGCCCTTGATGGCAAAAACAGGTATACCAAAATCCTTTACTAAAGAAGCGGCCACATCATCCTGGGTGCTAAGCGGGTTTGATGCACAGAGGAATACGCTTGCACCGGCTGATTTTAACGTATCCATAAGGACCGCTGTCTCCGTGGTTACATGCAAACAACATGTGATTTTGACATTTTTAAGATGTTTCTTCTTCTTAAAATCCTCTTTAATAAGGTTTAATACGGGCATGTTATTCGATGCCCATTCTATTCGAAGTTTACCTTTTTTGGATAATGCCAAATCTTTTATCTGGTATTTCAAAGCGCTGTCTCCTTTCTAGTTGTTAATAGGGCTTCACAAAAATCGTTTCGCCCTTGATTACACCGATTAAAAATCAGATTACACAGATTAAACCTCGACGAAGCATCTGTGCAATCTTTCTAAAATCTGTGTAATCAACAGCCCTGAATGAATTTTATGAAGGGCTGAGTTGTTAAAGCTTACTCTTGAATAAAGCCTTCCATAGCTCCTCGGGCTCATACTCAAGCGGCCATTGTTCCCCTCGTTTGACTTGAGGACTTTGCCCCTCGTCCGCTTTTAGCGGACTCGGGACTTTCAGCTGGCCGCGAATGTATAAAACCCTACTCCTCATAATCTAAATATTCCAAATTATTCCTCGGGGATTCATCCATAAATTCCTCTCCCTCGACAATAGACGTATAATCCCACCACAACTTGCCCGAATAATATATATAAGATATGCCTGTCAGCTCCTTATCCTGTATATCAATATCGTCAACCGGAATATCAAGTTTAACCCACTCTCCTTTCTTCGGTAAAAAACCAATATACCATGTATCCTCCTCTTCCTTTATATCAAATACCTCTTCTTCTGCCTCCCAGTAAACGCCTGCCTGCCTTCCGTCGGATAGATTGAATTTCATCATTATACCCTTGGGGGGATCCTGCGGGTCAAGGTATACGTACTGGATTATATAAGAACCTTCCTTAAGCTTTAACGGCTTCATATTAAACGAACTCTGATTGATTCCTTCCTTTGGCGTAGACGTGTGGGAGCTCGCACCGGAAAACTTAAGCGCGTTATCCCAAATCCATTCTCCCTCTTGAGTGCTGTCCGCAGGAAGCGCATCATCTACAATCACTGCCTGACTTGATTTTGCCAGCTCCTGGCCCTCCAAATTCAAAATATAAAATCCGCATAATGCCACCAGTATGAATAAGCCCGCCAAGTATCTACCCATCCCTACCTCCCATCTTTTAATCCCGCCTCTGGCGGGACAGCTTGCTGCGTTACGATTTATAAGAGAGTTGATACCTCGTAGCTTACTGCGAGGTAGTTTGTTTATCATGTTATTTCTGTCTGTTTTGGTTTTATATATTATACTAAAAAATATACAGAAGTAAATTTTATTTTTTCTGTTATATCATATTTCTCTTTTGCCCATTGACGTGATACAATATAGGCATGCATTTTTTGCCTACAACAAAAGAAGAAATGAAAGAAATAGGATGGGGCAACCTTGATGTAATCATAATAACCGGGGATGCATATGTAGACCATCCTAGCTTCGGAGCCAGCCTGATTGGAAGATTACTAGAGCATCGCGGCTTTAAAGCAGGCATTATTACACAGCCTGACTGGCGAAATACGGCGGACTTTAAAAGGTTGGGCGAGCCAAACCTTTTCTTCGGCATTACCGCAGGAAACCTTGATTCGATGCTATCCAACTACTCCCCTAATAAGATACGAAGAAAAGTGGACGACTATTCCCCAGGTGCAACAGGCGGCAGGAGACCCGACAGGGCGACTATTGTTTATTCAAACAGGATAAAAGAACTTTTTAAGGGCACACCTATTGTCATTGGAGGTATAGAGGCAAGTTTACGCAGGCTTAGCCATTATGACTTCTGGCAGAATACAGTCAGACGCTCAATATTACTTGACTCTCGAGCGGATATTCTGGTTTATGGTATGGGGGAACTCCAGATTATAGAGATAGCGGATAGACTTAAAAAAGGAGAATCTATAGAAAATTTAAATAATATAAATGGGACCTGTATAGTAAAAAACGATATAAGTTCTTTAAAAAACTACATAACTTTGCCGAGCTTTGAGGAAACTAAAGAAAACAAGAATAAATTCTGCGAGGCGTTTAGAATTTTCTATCAGGAAAGCGACCCGATACGCGGAAAAATACTCGTTCAGAAGCACTCTAATTTATACATAATACAAAACCCTCCTGCAAGGCCATTGATAACTCAAGAACTCAACGAACTCTATCAACTTCCCTTTACTGGAAGATATCATCCTTCCTATGAAAAATTAGGCGGCGTTAAGGCGCTGGAAACGGTCAAATTTTCAATAACAAGCCACAGGGGCTGTCTCGCCAGCTGCTCATTCTGCTCTATAGCGGCTCATCAGGGAAGAATAGTACAATCAAGGAGCCAGGAGTCTATTTTAAGTGAAGTTAAAAAAATGTCTCAGGATGAGGATTTTAAAGGCACGGTTACTGATATAGGCGGCCCTACCGCAAATATGTATATGGCAGGTTGCGATATACAAAGTAAATATGGAAGCTGTAAAGAAAAGGACTGCCTCCTTCCAAGCGTATGCAAGAATCTAAAACTTGGGGATGCAGAGTCCGTTGAACTTTTAAGAAAAGCGCGAAACTCACCCGGTATAAAATACGTATTTATATCAACCGGCGTTAGATATGACCTATGTATGATAGATAAGGAGCTCCGCTACCTGAAAGAACTCTGTAAGTATCATATAAGCGGGCAGCTAAAAGTTGCGCCGGAGCATATCGAAGATGGGGTGCTAAAAATTATGAATAAACCATCCTTTAAGATTTATGAAAAATTTCTGATGACATACAAGCAGATAAATAAATCTCTTAACAAAAAGCAGTATCTCGTTCAGTATTTCATTTCCTCTCACCCGGGATGCACATTAAGGGATATGCTTAAACTAGCATTATATATAAAGGACTTGGGACATTATATAGAGCAGGTGCAGGACTTTACGCCAACCCCTATGACTGCTTCAAGCTGTATGTATTATACAGGCAAAGACCCTTTTAGTATGAAAAACGTATATGTTCCACACTCTAACGAGGAGCGCAGGATGCAAAGAGCTCTTATGCAGTTTAGAAATAAAGAGAATTATAAATATACGCAAAATGCCCTTGAGATGCTCGGAAGAAAGGATTTGATTGGAAAATCAAAGAAATGTATAATCCCAAATTTTGGGTAGTCCACATAACGCTTGCAGTATGTGGCCTACCCCGCCCTGGTGGCTAGTCCTGATGAAATTCTACCCTGTGGAATGCGATGCATTCCCATGACTAAAGTACCAGAAATTTCCTTGAAATTTCTGGGTGCGAATTTCTCAGGGCAAAGCCGACCGAACTCTCGTCGAGAGACATTCGCTCGGGGCGGATTTTTCCTGCTCGCCCGCCAAAGGCGGGCAGGCGTGCAAAATCCGGGATTACAAAATACGGGTTAAATTGAGAAGGCCTGCATTAAATTTCTTCGTCTTCTGCTTCGCCTGTTTCTCGTTCCGGCCATTTTTGCTGGTCAATATTCTCCTCTTGCTCTGATGAATCATGGTTATCAAAGCTCTCAGTAGATTCTTCCTTTGGAAGATCTTCATCCTGTTCTAGAAGATCTTCATCCTGTTTCTTTTGCTTCCCCTTCATAAAATATACCTCAGGATATATGTTGCTACGATCCTTTTCCTCACGGGTGATAAATCGGATTCCTATATTATAAGTGCCCCCTTTTTTAGCCTCTACTCTCACTACTTTACCAAAAATACCGCTCTGGTAAATAAAGCATCTCTTCTCTATATCTTCGCATGTACTCAATGTATACCTATCAAAAGACAACCATAAAACATCATTCTTGCTTACCCGCTGATTTATGTTACAGAGCACCCCAGATTGACTGATATTAGAGGTATACCCTTTAAGCAATTTGGAAACGACCTTTTTCTCACACACCTTATACGCGATAGGTTCAATAAAATCTAATCTTAAAAACTCGCGGCGTTCTGACTTGGAATATTTTTTTTTCATCGGATGGGTTTAGTTATAAAGCCTTCCATAACTCCTCGGACTAATCCCACAGGGATAGACCGTCCTAAACCTTTTAAGGATGGGTCTAAAGCCCGAGGTTTCCGTATGGCTCATACTGCACTTCGCCTTGCTCAGTGTCCTGCCTCGCACCGAAGTGCTCGGTACTGAGGTGAG
>JAGVOB010000019.1 GCA_020052955.1 Candidatus Omnitrophota bacterium
CGAGGTTTCCGTGTGGCTCATACTGCACTTCGCCTTGCTCAGTGTCCTGCCTCGCACCGAAGTGCTCGGTACTGAGGTGAGCTTTTGCGAAGGAACCGGTCATTGTTCCCCTCGTTTAGCTCGGGACTCTACTGGCCGCGAATGTATAATTTTAACCCATACCTCTCGTGTGCGGGGGCCGTCTCCCTCCACAAAAAATATACCCTGCCATGAGCCCAGGCACAGCCTTCCGTCCTCTATGAATATATTAAGGCTGTTTCCAAGAAGCGAAGATTTAATGTGGCTGTCCGAATTTCCCTCCGCATGCGCATATCCCTCACCGGACGGGATTAATTTAGAAAGGTTGTTAAGGATATCCTCTTTAACCGAAGGATCGGCGTTCTCATTTATGGTAAGCCCCGCAGTAGTGTGCGGGACAAAGAGAAAACACATCCCCTCTTTTAGTTTAGATTTCGCAACTATATTCTGGACCTTACCCGTTATATCTATTAAATCATTGCGCCTGTCTGTTCTTATTTCAATCTTATCCATGCGGTTTTCATCTTAATACTATAACCTATCCTTCATTTCCTTTCTTTTTTCTGATATATCCTTCCTTTCTATGATAACCTTAAACGGAAGCCCTAACTTATACGCGCTGGAGGGGAAAACCTCAACAAAGTCTACCCTGCCATCCATCTCAATCGAGGTTATAAGCTTTCCCTGCCTGGTTTCTGTAAAGGCGGCATTTTGGGCCCTCCATTTTATCCAGTATTTCTTACCTGCCTCTGTAATCTCTTTATATTCATAACCCTTACCCGCCTTCTGAGAGAGGTAATTGAAATCCGCATTCTCAAGTTCTTTGGTCTTTTTCTCAAGAAGCATGTTTGCAGTCCCAATTTTGGTAGAATACTGATACCCTAACCACGATGCCCATAACAACAAAACTATCAGAATGATTTTTGTCATCTTCAGCGCCTCCTGTTAGGCCCTTCCTTAAGATCCATCCTTTAGGCCATACCTTTAGTCCCTTCCTTAGAGAGGTATTAGGAAGGACTATCCTCTCTGGATTAATGGAATGAGGTTGGCCTATCCTTTCTGGACTAATGGATTAGGAAGAACTATCCTTGTAGGATTAGACATCATCATCTTAAAAACCTACCTTACATTCACCAAGTCGCCAGCGCTTATTCTCTCTATAAAACCGTTATCAAGCCTTAATATCAGCGCGCCATCTTTATCAATGTCCTGGACATGTCCCTCAATAAACCTGTCTAAATAATGCACTCTTACCCTTTTGCCCAGGCTGTAAGAGAGCCTCTTAATCTCAGAGAGGATAGTCCCAAAACCCTTCCTTTGAAAGACTTCATAATACTCGTCAAACCTTATCATTATTAACCTCATAAGCTCAATGCGCGATATCCTTATTCCGAACTCTTCCTTAATCGAGCTGGCCTCCTTAGGCAGGCAGCTCCTGTCGGTATTTACATTAACGCCTATCCCCGCTATAAGAAAATTTATCCTGTCGACCTCGGCGTTCATCTCTGTCAGGATACCGCATACTTTCCTGCCGTTTATTATAACATCATTCGGCCATTTTATAAAGCTTAAAAGGCTAGTCATCTCGCTTATTGACCTGCATACCGATAGCGTTGCGATAAGCGTTATCTTTGGCGCATCAAGCGGCAGAATATCTGGCCTCAGGATAATAGACATATAAATACCCTTGTAGGGAGGCGATATCCAGCTCCTGCCAAGACGGCCCTTACCCTCACTCTGCTCTTCCGAGACTACGACTGTCCCTTCTTTTGCGCCGCTGTTCGCAAGCTCATAGGCATTGTCATTTGTTGAAGCTACCCTCTCAAACGCCAGCACATTTTTCCCGATGCATTTAGTCTTCAAATTCCATGTCAGCTCAAACGGTATAAGCCTGTCCGGGATAGAAGTAAGCTTATAGCCTTCGTGCGGCTGTGCGGTAATTACATACCCTAAGGATTTTATCCTCTGGATAACCTTCCATATGCCCATGCGGGTAAGGCCGAAGGTATGGCTCAGTTCTTCTCCCGATACAAAATCCTTCTTTGCCTTTAATATAGCCAGGATCCTATCTTCTGTCTGCATATTTATTGCGCCTCTTTTCTTTAATTTTTTTCATGGTCTCTAATATATCTTTTGTAGCATCAAGCTTTATGCTTGTTTTATTTTCTAAAAGCCCGTATTTTGTAAGCAGGTTTTTTATCTCCTCCCTTGTCTTTGCCGCCTCCTCAAACTGCAGGTTCCTGGCGTATACCAGCATCTGGTGCTCAAGCTCAAAGAGCACGCTCTCAATATCAAAATCATCCTCCGAAAGGTTAGTAGACCCCATCACAAGCTCCTTTGCCTTATGAAGCATCTCTATTCCTTCCCTTATTGCC
Source organism: Candidatus Omnitrophota bacterium (assembly GCA_020052955.1). Classification (GTDB taxonomy): domain Bacteria; phylum Omnitrophota; class Gorgyraeia; order VGKN01; family VGKN01; genus JAGVOB01. Next base: position 2,394 of record JAGVOB010000019.1, read on the forward strand.
TTATTTATGGTGGTGGGCGTAATATTATGATTCCTGTTATATTCAAGTTGAATCTTTCTTCTCCTTGCGCACTCATTAAGGGTATTTTCCATGGAGCGCGTTCTTGTGTCCGCATACATCACAATCTCGCCGTCAACGTTCCTGGCGGCCCTTCCGGCCACCTGTATGAGAGAAGTCTGGCTTCTTAAGAAACCTTCCTTATCCGCGTCAAGGATTGCCACAAGGGAGACCTCCGGCAGGTCAAGCCCTTCGCGCAGCAAATTTACTCCGACAAGGCAGTCAAACTCTCCAAGCCTTAGTTCCTTCAGAATTTTTACCCTTTCTATCGCGCCAAACTCCGAATGCATATATTTAACCCTTAAACCCTTTTCTCCCAGAAAATGTGATAGCTCTTCAGCCATCCTTTTGGTAAGGGCACTTACAAGCACCCTCTGATTTACCTTTGCCTTCTGTTTTATCCTTTCAATAAGGTCGTTTATCTGACCCTCTGTGGGCAGGACCTTTATTACGGGATCAATAAGCCCTGTCGGCCTTATCACCTGCTCGACAACGGCCTTTGTTTTTGATAATTCATATTTAGCGGGCGTAGCCGAAACAAATACCGCCTGTTTTATAATCCCTTCAAACTCCTCAAATCTCAGAGGCCTGTTATCCAGGCAGGAGGGTAATCTAAAACCGTATTCAACTAAGGTTGTCTTTCTCGCCCTGTCGCCGTTATACATGCCTTCAATTTGCGGCACCGTCACGTGAGACTCGTCAATTATCGTCAGGAAATCATCCGGGAAATAGTCTATGAGGCAGTGCGGCCTTGAGCCCGCAGGCCTTCCAGAGAGATGCCTTGAATAATTCTCAACGCCGTGGCAGTATCCGAATTCCTTCAGCATTTCCATATCATATTTGGTGCGCGAAAGGATCCTCTGCGCCTGGAGCGCCTTCCCATTGGATTTAAGCTCCTCCACCCTTTCATCCAACTCCTTACCTATACTGACGAGTGCTCTTTTAATCTTATCCTCTGTCGTAACAAAATGCTTTGCGGGGTACACCGCTACCCTGTCCAGCTCGGATATCGTCTCCTTGCTTACGGGGTGTATTTCCGATATTTTATCAATCGTATCCCCGAACATCTCGATCCTGAACGCGGATTTTGAATAGGAGGGGAATACCTCCACTGTGTCGCCCCGCGCCCTGAGCCTTCCCCTCACAAACTCAACATCGTCCCTAGTATACTGTATATCCACAAGCTCACTTAAGATTTCATCCCTGTCTATTTTCTGGCCCTTCTCTAAAAACACCAACAGCTCCCTGTAATCCTCGGGCGAACCCAGGTTATAGATACAGCTTACAGAGGCAACTATTATCACATCTTTCCTTGCCATCAGCGAGCTGGTTGCAGAGAGCCTCAATCTGTCCAGTTCGTCATTTATGGACGCATCCTTCTCGATATACGTATCCGTCTGGGGGATGTATGCCTCGGGCTGGTAATAGTCGTAGTAGCTTACAAAATATTCAACGCTGTTTTCGGGAAAGAATTCCCTGAATTCGCTGTATAGCTGTGCGGCGAGGGTTTTATTATGGGAGATGACAAGGGTGGGCTTATTTACCTTCTCTATGACGTTAGCCATCGTAAAGGTCTTACCCGAGCCCGTAACGCCCAAAAGCGTCTGGTATTTCCTGCCCGAAAGGACACCATCCGTCAGCTCTTTAATCGCTCTTGGCTGATCCGCAACAGGCTTATAGGTACTTACTAATTTAAAGCTGTCCATTAATTATATGTACTTCTACTTTATAACGATGAAACGTATGCTTATTTTTTTATCGCTCTTTTTATTTAGTAATTTTACCATTTAATTGATAGTTTTAAACAAAAATATTAAATTAATTAGTCAATTTAACCTAAATAACATATAATAACATCTATGCAATACGACAGGTTTCAACAGGAGGCTATTGATTACATAAATCAGGGGTTTTCCGTAATCGTGTCTGCCCCGACGGGCGCCGGTAAAACAGCTATAGCCGAATATATCATAGAAACCTCCATCTCCAAAAACGGATGCGTGATATATACGGCTCCTCTTAAAGCCCTTTCCAACCAGAAATTCAGGGATTTCAAGGGAATATTCGGCGAAAATATAGGCATACTTACCGGCGACGTATCGATTAATCCTCAGGCAAATGTCCTCATAATGACAACCGAGATTCTACGAAACAAGATACTCCAGGAGCCGGACTCCCTCAAAAAATACTCATGGGTAATATTTGATGAGGTGCATTATATAGATAATTACGAGCGGGGCACCGTATGGGAGGAGTCCCTTATATTCCTGCCAAAGCATCTTAAGATATTATGCCTTTCGGCGACCATACCGAATATAAGGGAATTCGGCCGCTGGATAGAAAAAATTCATAATACAACCCTAAAGGTGGTTATTGAGGATTCCCGCCCCGTGCCGTTACATTTCTTCTATCAATGTCAGAATGAAATCGTAGATGACCTGAAAAATCTCAAAAAACTATACGTTTTGCCTATCAGTTTCAGGCACAGGGGAAGGCACGGACATTACCAGGCGCATTCGATACCAAACAGGCTTAATGCCCTTATGAGTTATATACGCTCGAAGCAGGGTTTTCCCCTCATATATTTTGTATTTGGCAGGCGCAGGGCAGAGGACCTGGCAAAGGACCTGTTGAATTATAGTTTTCTCTCAAAGCTAGAGGAGGCTGAAATACTTTCCCTCTTTGATGGCTTGTGCGAGCGTTTTGACCTGAAGTCAGAAAAGAGCGCAAGTTTTCTATACCCCCTTATAAAAAAGGGAATCGCCTACCATCATGCGGGAATGCTGCCTACCTTAAAGGAGGTCATAGAGCGTTTGTTCACCAGCCGCCTGTTAAAAGTAATCTTTACTACCGAGACATTTGCCCTCGGAATTAATATGCCGGCGCGCACTGTAATATTTGATGATATGAAGAAATTTTATGGTAATGTTGTCCGTCCTCTAAAAACGCGCGATTTCTACCAGATGGCGGGACGCGCCGGAAGGCGCGGCATGGACAAGGAGGGCTTTGTATACTGCCGCGTGAATCAAAAGAGGATATCGCAGGAAGAGCTTAAGCGCACAATCTACGGCCAGCCCGAGAAGGTTTACAGCCAGCTTAATAATTCCTACGCCACTGTTTTAAACTTATATGATAAGTATAAAGAAGGTATATCTGAGCTATATCCGCTATCCCTTCATTATTTTCAATCCGACAATGCCATGCAAAAACGCGCTATTAACCTTATCAAGTCCAAATTAGACATATTGAATGAGCTCGGATACATCACAAACCACTCGCTCTCTCAAAAGGGCCGCTTTGCCAGCGCTATCTATGGCTATGAATTAATCCTCTCAGAACTATACGAAGACGGCTTTTTGGAGCACCTTGATAAGTTCTCACTCGGCATATTAGCATCTGCTATAGTATTTGAGCCCAGAAAGATCCAGCAGATGACTCCATTATCCAAGGATGCAAAGTTTATAAAAGCGACCTGTGATGAGCTGATAAGCAAGCTCCAGAAGAGAGAGCTGAAATACAGGATATACCCATTAAGCAAGAAGCCCTATTTCCATTTATCCGGCGCGATCGAGGCATGGCTTAAAGGGGCGAATTTTCAGAAGATTTTAACTCTTACCGATACGGATGAGGGAGAGATTGTGCGGTATTTCCGTATGTCAGTCCAGATCCTGCGGGAGATATACGCGGCACCCGTAGTATCGGGGGTTTTAAAAGCGAGGATCCGCGAAACAATATTTCTTATCAACCGCGATATAATAGATGCGGAAAAGCAACTACTGACTTACGCATAAGTAATAGAAACACTATTTCCACGGCAAATCTGAAGCCCGTATGCATGACCATAAGAGACGTTGGGAGTTCCGAATCC
>JAGVOB010000112.1 GCA_020052955.1 Candidatus Omnitrophota bacterium
AACCTAAAATTCAAGTCGATGCATGTCCTTTTTCTTTACAACTCATTGGTATTATAGTGCTTTTAGCGCATTTCTCATAAAACGTTGGGACACTATTGAAAATGATTTTTAATGTGGGTATGTCCCCGATTGAACAACTTGGGGGAGTATTAACAAATTTGCTTGGCAGGACAGATGGGCTATGGGTATGGGCTCAAAAAAAATGAAGCTAAATCTGGGATGTGGAAAAGATATAAAAGATGGGTACATTAACTTAGACGTCAGATATATAAAAGGTGTTTATATATTGTGCGACCTGAACAGTCTTCCTTATCCTTTTAAAAATGATGTATTCGATGAAATATATTGTAACAATATATTAGAACATCTGAATGATGTTGTGGAAACAATGGAAGAATTACACCGTATCTGCAAGTCTGGTGCGAGAATAGTAATAAAAGTCCCCCATTTTACGTGCCAATATGCCTTTGCTGATCCAACACACAAGCACTACTTTACCTATGAATCTTTCGATTACTTTTTGTCAGAAAAAGAGCGAGACACGAAATTTCCTCATTGGTATTCTGATGTAAAGTTTAGGATGCTGAGGAAAAAGATTATCTTTTCCAAGGGATTACTGCTCCCCTGGAATTATGTGTTTGAGTGGTTGTTTAACGAGATACCAAAATACTATGAGGGAACCTTTTTGCGAATGTTTCCTGCTGAGCAGATGATTATTGTTTTAGAAGTAATATAAAATATAAACACGCAACTAAGGGTTTAAACTAAATGAACATTTGTGTCTTTTCTATAGTAACATACTGGCATGGAGCTCACGGTGGAATGGAAGTTCATGGCAAACTCCTCAGCGAAGGACTCGCCAAAAGAGGTCATGAGGTAACTATAATATCTACCATGCATCCAGGAGGCAAGGAATATGAAGAGAGGGAAGGAGTCAAACTGTATTATTTAAAGAATACGACTTTTGGCTCTCAAAGGAAGGGATGGGAAAAGGAAAGCATTAAAAAGTTTTGGGAACTGGATAAAAAGGAGCATTTTGACCTTGTTTATTGTCAGCAGCCGATTATTTCTACGAGATTAATTAAGGATAGGAATAGAAAGATACCGTCAGTAGTAATTATGCAAGGACACGAAGGCGTTATGCTTCTTTCTGAACTCAGGCAAACCTTCAGCCATAAAAAGGGGTTTATCCAACTTTTTAAACATCTTTCATCCTTTCTGTATTACCACGTTGTCTGGGAAGCACCCTTCTTAACTAAATGCAATGCTATTATTGCAGCCAGCAATGAAGTTGCCCGTTCTATTCAGAGATGGTTCTTTGTTAATGATAAAAAGATTTATACCGTCTATAATGGGGTGGATACAAATCTCTTCCGACCATCCGATACAGAAAGGATGGAAATTAGAAATGCCCATAGTATTGGTGATGACGAGAAGCTCATATTGTTCTATAGCTTTGTAACAAAACAAAAGGGTTTGCATCTCCTGATAAAAGCTTTGCCTGAGATATCCAAAAGGATTGGCAGATTGAAATTAATGGTGGTAGGGGAGGGCGATTATTTTAAAGAAGCTAAAGAACTGGCAGAAAAATTACGGGTTGATAAAGATGTGGTTTTTACGGGGTATATTCCGCATCAGCACACCCCCAAATACATTAATGCCTCTGATCTGTTTGTTTTACCTACCATACGTCAGGAAGGGTTACCGTTTGTCTTGCTTGAGGTGATGTCCTGCCAGAAACCCGTAATCATTTCTCGCATAGGAGGGATACTTTCAGTTATCGACGACGGAGTTGACGGCATATTGATGACACCTGGCAATATTAGGGAGTTAGCAGAGAAAACAACCTATCTATTGGAAAATAAAAGTATTTCTGATGAGATTGCAAAAAATGCCCGGCAAAAAGTAATTGAAAAGTTCAGTTTAGACAAAATGATAGAAGATACAATCAAAGTCTTTGAAATAGCTATTAAAAAAGGTAACTCTAACAGGGAAAAATAAACTCCTATATGCCTGAGCAAAACTATAGATTAGGAGATATTATGTTGTCTGATGACTATAATGAAGAGATGAGTTTTATACCAATTGAGACAAAGAAGTTTTTTAAAAACAAAAAGGTTTTAATAACAGGTGGATTAGGAATGATAGGAAGCAATCTTTCCCGAATCCTGGTAATAATGGGCGCTGAAGTTACGATTTTAGATGCCATGTTGCCTCTATATGGCGGCAATATTTTTAATATTTCTGGCATAGAGGATAGGGTCAATCTTGTAACAGGTGACATTCGAGACCAAAACTTACTAGAAAAGTTTATAACTGAAACAGATATTATTTTCCATCTTGCTGCACAAGTAAGTTATATTGATAGCATGTCAGACCCGTTACTGGATTTAGATATAAATTGCAGGGGGTCACTGATTTTATTGGAATGTTGCAGACGTTTAAATCCGAAAACGAAAGTTGTATTTGCAGGCTCTCGTATGGAATATGGTCGCGTTATTTATAATCCTGTGGATGAAGAGCATCCAACTGAACCGTTAATGATATACGGAGTACATAAATTAACCGCGGAAAAATATCACATAATGTATTTTCATGATTACGGGATTGCTACAACAGTATTTCGGATTACCAATCCCTATGGACCGAGACAGCAGATGAAGCACAGTAAATACGGGATTGTAAATTGGTTTATAAAGATGGCGATGACAGGCCAGGTTATCAAAATCTTCGGTGATGGACAGCAGATACGGGATTATATTTATATCATGGATATAGTAAACGCTTTATTAATGGCTGGTGCAAGCTCCAGCGCTGATGGCGAGGTTTTTAATGTAGGTAGTGGAAGGGGAATACGTTTTAAAGAGATGATTGAAGAGGTGATAAGAGTTGTAGGTAAAGGTACTGTAGAAACAGTCCCCTGGCCTAATAACTATGAAAATATAGAAACCGGTGATTTTATTGCTGACACAGGCAAAATTTATAGATTATTGGGTTGGAAAGCAAGATATGATTTGACCACCGGTATCCAAAAAACATTCGAATATTATAAGGCTTACAGAGAACATTACTGGGCATAAAGCGATATAAAAGGCAGATGGAATAAAACTAAATGAATATTTAGCCGGGGGCTTTCAATGAATGAAGATTACCCTTTTACATCTATTTTCATTCCAACAATGAATCGTAAGAGCGATCTTTTAGAATGCTTGTATAGCTTACAGCAATTAGACTACCCGAAAGATAGAATTGAGTTGCTTGTTTGGGATAATAACTCGAGTGACGGCTCTACTGAGGCAGTCAAGTTGAAGTTTCAAGAAATGGATCATGAGGGCTGGGCAAATCTTGTGTTAATTGAAAGCGATGTTAACCTGGGACAATATATACCGTACAATCAAGTTCGGTTAAAAATAGACAGAGAAAGTCAATACATTCTTGGTTTAGATGACGATGTTTTTCTATCAGAAAATTGTCTGGAAAGTATGCTCGAAGTTTTTAGACTGGAAACTTCTACTGCAATTGTAGGTGCGAAAATAGTTCATTATGATGCCCCTTCCAAAGTAGTTATAAGCGCTGGTTTTATCAACTGGTGGCTTGGGAAATTTAAATCTTTGCGATCATACGAAAAACTAGTCGAATGTGATTATGTTATTGGATGTGGTTGGTTAATCAACAGGGAAATAATGGACAAGGTTGGAGGGTTTGATACGGACTATTTTTTAATGCACTGGGAAATGGATTTTTGCAGTCGAGTAAAAAAACACAGTTACAAAATATTTTACCAGCCTAATGCAATAATCAAACATAAAGTACCTTCAAAAAATAAGAGGGAGGGACTTTATTATCTCTATAGAAACAAACTACTTTTGATTAAGAAAAATGCCCCTTTTTTACAGAAGCTTACTTCTCTAATCCTGTATGCATTTTTCTGGTTACCTAAAATTATTCTGGATTCTCTCGTGGTCAATAAAGGGATCAACGTAAAAGAGATTAAGGTGGTACTGAAGGCAGTCTATCATGGAATTATTGGTAAAGTAGGGAAGGGAGATCCATTATAATGTTGAGGTTACTTAAATCCATATTTTATAAGTTTTACCCTTCTGCGCACATAAGTGCGTTTGTTCGTTCTCTTTATCTGAAAAGATTTCTCAAAAACAAAACTTTCTTAAAGATCCTCGATGCTGGATGTGGCCCTGGACTATTCACTTTCTTTGTAGCCGATAGATTTCCCCATGCTCAGGTCATCGGTTGTGATATCTCCAAAGATGATATAGAATCTTGTAATCAAGAAAATATAAATAGAAAATTTGATAATGTTAGTTTTGTATGCTGCGATCTTTTCGAACTGAAAGAAAAGGAAAAATATGACCTCATCTATTCAATAGATGTTCTAGAGCATATCTCGGGAAACTGGAAAGTTATAGAGAATATTTACCGTGCATTGAAGAATGAAGGGATATTCTATTTAGCCATGCCAAGCGAGAAAGATCATCGTTATCTCTTCCCTGAAAGGTTTTTCCAAAAATATATAGAGTGGTCAGCCAGGGAACATACAGGAGACCAGTATGAGGTTAGCGAACTATGCTCTATACTAAAGGATATAGGATTCAAAATAATTCTCGCAAAATACACCTTTGGCCTTTGGGGCAGACTAGCCTGGGAACTGGACATGCTCACCGATGGTGCTATATATTTAAAACGCATTCTCTTCCCAATGCTTATGTTATTTAGCTATTTGGATACTATCTGGCGCAATCAAATAGGGTCATATGCACTGCTTGTAATTGGGAAAAAGAAAAGTAGTAATGTTTTGTAATATACTATTTGTAATAGACAATTTGACCTTTGGTGGTGGAGAACGGGGTTTCCTGCAAATCATCAGATCCCTTAAAAACAAAGGTTATAATATTACCGTAGCTTCTATGCCTGGTGGAGAATTCGCCTGTCAACTGGGAGCAATCGGAGTGCGGGTAAAATTCGTTAATATGAGGAGTCGGCTTAATCCATGTATTTTTCTCCAAGTTATAAAAATATGTAGACAAAGAAAAATCGACATCCTACACAGTCAAGGAGCCAGAGCTGATTTTTTTGCCAGGATTGCAGCTAAATTGGCTAAAGTTCCCATTATTATTTCAACCGTTCAAATGCTTGTGGAAGGATACGATGTAAACCCTTTGAAAAGATTGATATATGTTGTCTTGGATAGATTTTCAGAGCGTTTTGTGGATAGGTTTATTGTGGTTTCAGAGAGTTTAAGGGAAACATTGATAGAGAAACACAGAATCCTGCCTGAGAAAGTGGTCACCATTTATAATGGTATCGAACTTGATGAATATAAGCCGAATGTTAAAGAAGTCAGAAGTCAGGAGTCAGAAGTAAGAAAGGAATTTGCATTGGCGAGAAATGTCCCGGTTATTGGGGCAATTGGGAGGTTGGTCTGGCAAAAGGGGTTTGAGTATTTGATTGAGGGGGTACCTGAAGTGTTGAAAGAATACCCTGATGCAAGGTTTTTGATTGTGGGGGATGGCCCCTTGAAAAACAAGTTAAAATTTAAAAGTAAGGAGTTAAGAGTTGAAGAAAGAATAGTTTTTACTGGATTCAGGAGTGATATTAAGGAGATTTTGAGTACAATTGATGTCCTGGCTATGCCTTCATTGTTGGAGGGATTGCCGATGGTTCTCTTAGAGGGGATGGCCATGGCCAAGCCTATTATCGCTACTGACATTGATGGTATATCAGAGGTATTGGTTGATGAAGAAACCGGTTTACTTGTCCCGCCTGAAAATCCTTCCACCCTGGCCAAAGCCATAATCCGTATGCTTTCAAATAGGGATAAAGCAAAACAAATGGGGTTGGCAGCAAGGAGAGATGTGGAAGAACGGTTTAGTGTGGAGACTATGCTAAAAAGGGTAAATGAAGTTTATCAGGAACTATTTTACAAGTAAGTATAAGTGTTCCTAAATCGTCAGGAGATAGAACACATGAATACGATGAGTAGCTACAAATTCCCCCCTCTTCTTTTCGTTTTTTTATCTATTTGTATCTTTCTGTTTGGGATTTCACAAAAGCTAAATGTTCCATTAGTCGAGTCGGATTGGGTGTGCCTGTCAGCCGCTGAAAATTGGTCAAAAGGAATAAATTCTACATGGCTGTTTGATCATCCTCCTCTTTATCCAGCCTTCTTAGCGGTAATATTTTGGATTTTTGGAATGAGTTTATCAGTAGGACGATTCGCAAACGCGGTCTGTATTCTTATTGCTGGTTTGGTTATTTATAAGTTTACTTCACAGTTATCCAATCGAGCCGCTGGATTCTGGGCAGTAGCATTCTATCTGCTTTCTCCACTTTCTATTCAAGGAATTGCAGCGATAGACCTTGTAGATAGTTCACTGTTGCCTCTAGGCTTTATCCTTTTGTTCTATTTTATTAATCGCACCTATCGTAGTTCCGGTATTTTAAATATCGCTTTAGTGGGGATTACAGTGACTCTATGCCTTTGGGCAAAAGTAACCTCTACACTCGGGCTATTACTTGGGATTTTGTCCTACCCCCTTATCAATCATTACGGATTATCCCGCGCGTGGGCAAAAGTCGCCATAGTTAGTATCTTGGGGATATGTATGTTCCTGATTACATGGGCAAGCATTTCCATACCGTTATGGGGCATGGATTCGTTCTCTCTTGTATTAGTTACACCCTTTTCTGCATTTGCTGTCAGGCTACCTAATGGGAGTTTACAACCAAGACTATTAAGCCTTGGGCTTGATTTATTGCGTATTATTTTTTGGTTTTCGCCATTTTTCCTCTCCTTGTACCTATGGAAGATAGGATCGATATGGAAAATGAAAAAGGGAGGAAAACCGGGCACCCTTGGCTTATTGACATGGAGCAGCCTTTTTTATACACTTGGCCATTTGGTAATTGGAGGGACTAATTGGGGATTCCCTAGGTATCATGCAGCAATATTGCCTTTGTTGGCTATCTTAGTGGGGATATTGGTTCAGCCAATCATAGAAAAGCTCACGAAGAAAGAAGGATTAATCTTGTTGGGGTCAATATTCGGTCTATGGCTAACCTATCTGCTTTTAGTTAATGACCCATTACTATTCTTCAATCTGAAATGGAAGAAGGCGTTGTTGTTTGGATCTGAACCTTTTTCCCTTATAGAAGAGGGTATCCTTCAGGTGATTCTCTTTCTTGGGTTACCTCTTTTAATATGCCCTATATTTATAAAAATATTTGGGAATAGAGGTGTGAAGGAAAGTATTCTATTGACCTTGTGCGTTGCGTCACTAGCAACTATTATTTTTGTTGACACCAAACAAATGTATGCAACTTACAATACCTTCTATCAATATGGGGCTCAAGAAAAAGAAAAAGTGGCAGAGATGGTTTCTCGAAACGTCAAAGCAGGAGAACTCGTTTTAACAACTCCTGAATTTGTTTATCAATTGAGGGACAAAGAAGTTCCATGGGTTCCATGGCAAGTTTGGCAATCATCCGAAACAATTTATAAATCAATAGAGGAAATGAAACCAAGGGCCATAATTGTGGGATTGACTACCCATACGTTTGAACAACTGCAATGGATCTTATACAATCCAACTATCCAATTAGAACTCAATCGACATTACAATATGTATAAACTAGGAACTTACTTTGTCTGGATAAAAAAATAATATATATGAAACAATCATATCCCTTTGGGGTACAAAAAATCATGAACTTAGTGGTTAAGAACTCTTGTATTTCCGACAATCTTTTTATTGATCGCCATAGTAGGCTTTTCAGTACTTCTTGTTTTGAGGTTTTATTAAAGAGGGGTTGTAGTTTTGTATGTTAAGGATGATAAGAACGCCTTTTTAGAGCCATTTTTAAGGTGGCTTCGAATCAGAAAGGTCAAAAAGTATATTCCTTATGGGGCAAGATTGTTGGACTTGGGTTGTGGGTTTAATGGAAAATTTCTGAAAAGCATGGGAAATTATATATCCTTTGGGGTAGGAGTTGATAAAAAAGTTGAGGGCAGAAGCTTTGATAATCTATGTTTCATTAAAGCCTCTTTCGACAATATAGATTCAATTGAGCATAAGGATTTTGATTGCGTAACATTATTGGCAGTGATTGAGCACTTAGATAATCCTGAAGAGCTTATAAATCACGTTTCTTTTTTCATAAAACCAGAAGGCCTTATCATTCTTACAACACCCACTCCATATGCCAGACCAGTTCTTAATTTTCTATCTTTCAAACTAGGGATTGTTAGCAGGGAATCAATTCGAGATCACAAAAGATATTTTGGGAAACAAGATATTACTGCACTTTTGAGCAAATGTGGTTTTGAGATAATAAAATATGAGTACTTTCAGCTTGGTCTTAACAGTTTATGTATTGGGAAATATATAGGTCTTCCAAAAAGGTAACCAATGTTGCTTTCAATCACTATTATCAAATATTTTATCATAAGAGAAATAAAAGAAAAGAGCCTGCCCTGGTTCAATAGAGTGGATATTTGAAGCCATTCTCTCAGGAATTGGACGACGTATCACAGAGGTTGGTTTTAGAAGCAAAAGCACCATAACGTATTTGAAGAATCCGAGGAGAACGTTTATGAATGTTTTCTCTATAATAATTCCTGCTTATAACGAGGAAGAGTCCATTAAAAACACAATAGAAACGGCTATAATTGCAAAAGAGAAAATTATTGAATGTACAGCTGTTGATGAAGTAGAAATTATCATTATAAATGATGGATCAACTGACAATACAGCAGATATTGTATCCTCCTATAAAGAAGTTCGTTTGATCAACCACGAGACTAATCTTGGTTATGGGGTAGCGTTAAAAACCGGTTTTGCCAATGCAAAAGGGGAAATCCTGGGATTTCATGATGCAGATGGAACATGCTATACTGAGAGATTCATTGACTTATTAAGTCCTATTTTAAATGATGGGGTGGATCTCGTAGTAGGGAGGAGGACTGGCCCTGGTACCCAGATGCCCCTAATCAGAAACATAGGCAATAGGTTTTTTGCAGCTATTTTATCCTTTTTAGGGAGGACTGAAGTGAAAGACACCGCAAGCGGCATGAGGGTATTCACAACAAAGACTTTAGAAAAACTTCATCCCCTGCCTGATGGACTCCATTTTACGCCAGTGATGAGTGCTAAAGCTATATTTGAAGGACTAAGAATCGTTGAGGTGCCTATTCCTTATGCTGAACGCCAAGGAAAATCAAAATTGAATGCAATCAAGGATGGGCTTCGCTTCCTTTTTTCCATCCTGGGAGTAGTTAAAATATACAATCCACTCAAGCTTTTTGGGATAGTCGGTTTCCTTTTTATTTTTGTTGCCCTGCTTTATTCCATCGATCCAGTTATTCATTATGTGATTTACGGAAGGGTGGGCGAAGGCGTGATTTATCGATTATTAACGGTAAGTTTTTTGGGGATTACTGGTATTTTGATAATTTTGTTTGGGATTACGTCAAATTTAATAGTAGAAATCCTCCGGGGAGGTATCACAAAACAGACTAAAATTGAGAAGATTTTTTGTCATCCAAGGATTACTAAAAACTTTTTTTGGATAGGACTTTTTCTGCTTTTAATAGGGTCGTTACTAATAGTGCCCTCATTGGTCCAATATATTTATACCAGAA
>JAGVOB010000184.1 GCA_020052955.1 Candidatus Omnitrophota bacterium
AAAACGCATTAACAACAGACCAAGAAAATGTTTACAATATCTTATGCCAACAGAGGTTTACAAAAATGGTGTTGCACTTAAAACTTGAATCTGGGATTCGAATTTTCTATAATTTCTTTCCTTATTGCTCTCAATGCCATCCTTATAAATTGTAATAGGATTGAGGTCTTTCTTTGTTACAGCAAAATATACGTAACCGAGAATTACTGAACCTAATCCAATAAACGATACGAAAGGCGCCATAATTGACCATCCGAATTTAAACGTACAAAAAACCAATGCCAAAAATTCAAGAATATAAAATCCTATAATAAACCATAATTTTATTTCTGCTGACCTTTTTGCTTTTTTATCCAGCGAATCTTTTATTTTAATGAACCTACTATAATTCTCTTCTTTTTCTTTCACAAGGCTATCGCTGATTTTAACTACAAGCTTATCTTTCTCAACAATTGTTTCTTTCTCTTCTCTAATTTCTTTTTCATGCAACCCCTTTAAACTACTTTCTTTTTCTTTCAATCGCTTTTCAAGATCAGCCTTAAGACCGCCAATTAATATATTTGTGGCCTCTGCCATTGATTTCTCTTCAGCCTTCGATTGTTCAGCATATTCTTTTAACTGATTAACAAAATCAATCGGTGATTGCTTGGCCAGCCTATTTAATTCTTCAATATTGTTCATGTTTAATACTGTTTGACTTGCGACATTGCTAGCCAGCCTAATACAATCAACCGGCTCAATTTTATCTACTGCATATTTTTGAATATTTTCATCGAGCTCCTTTAATACCCTTGGGTTAGGTAGAGAATTATTAATTGTAGCAGACACTAACTGTGTTAAGCTAATCTCAGCAATTTCTTCTACATTTACTTTAGGGTTGGTCAGCCAGAGTATGTTTATTAGATCTTCGGCTCTAATTAATTCGAGAAATTTGCCATCTCTCATAAATTTCATACTTTCATTCTTGGAGTCTATGACAAACCAGCAGTTCACCTCATCAAAACGCTCAACCTCTTTTCCTCTTTTTTCTTTAACATAAAGTATAGCGACCGCATCGTGCAAAGCACCATCGGGATTAACTCTTCTATTTTGGAGCCTTTTGTATATCTCGCTCGTTTTCGCTCTTTCTTTCAAAATATTTTTGTCCGAAATTATATGAATCCCGTTATTCCTAATAAGATTTCTCTCGAGTTCCGAAGTTATCTTTTCTAAATCTGTTTTATTTAATCTTCTTCTATGACACGCGTTATCTATGCTATCACTATCCAGCTGTTCAAATATCTTTACATTTTGCAACTCTTTAGCTGTCCTATTTAACAAAGCTTTTGTCTCTTCAATAGTAAAATTCAATACTTTAAGTTTGAAGCCATATTTTCTACATAATTCTGCAATTTTCGAACATGTATGATACGATTGCTCAGAATGAAGGTCAAGTATACTGACAATAAAGTTTGTATCAAGCAAAAATTCTAACTCCTTATCTTTAATCTCACCGTAATCAACCTCTAAATAGCTTGAAATGATTGAGCCCAAATAAACTCTTTTCAGAATTGTATATAACTCGTGATTTTCTTTTACAGAGTTAATAAATCTTGCCTGGGTTAAATAATTGTGGTCGAGATGCGACACAAGCTTATTTGCAAAGAATTGTGAAAGAGAAATCTTATTTTTATCCAAGAATTCAAAAATTGATGGTTGAGAATTTATATCTACATTATAAGCTTTAAGATAATTTACGTAGGTATCGGTGAGGAATTTTACTTCAGAGCTTTGCTTTGCAATAAAGTTCTCATATTCACTAAAAACAAATTTCTTTATCATAAAGGAGCGGTCATCATAAAATATAAAGACGTTATTTTGATCAATATTTGCTTCGCTCGCAATTCTCTTTACTATTTTTGTTAAAGTTGGGTACGGTATATCAAAAGAATATGTTGAATCCACGTCTGTCTTGAGATCAGTTATCAAACCTTTGTTTATCCCTTGCTGATATAATTTTGAGATTACGCGTTTTACTAAGGGAATAAAAATATCGCTTAGATCCTTAATACCTTTATTGCTAATATTATTGTTGATATGTGCCAGTAAACTATATGTTATTATTCTGTTAGTATCCATTATTGCTTTCTCTGCTATTTAGACCTCTACCCACCAAGAGAACTAGCGATCTCGCAAATCACAATTTACCTTCCCCCAAATCAACCGGTGGCTCTATCCCTAAAAATTCTCTATATATTCTATCTTTGTATTCCTTGCCAATCTCATTCACTGCGTCAATAAAAGCCTTATATGTACCGGCGCCACCGATCTTTTCCCAAAACTCATCCCCTATCAATACCACCTCATCATTTTTCATGTCAAACCAACGTGCCGGGAAAGCCCAAGCATAATCAGCTCGTTTACCATAAGGATTATATGGTAAAGCGTAATATGCACCATCAATCTGCATTGGCTCCATACTATAAAGCTTTAATATCTTTTCCTTGCTTACCTTCGTTTGGTCGCTATTCGGCAGCGGAGCCTTAAGCTCAAAAACATATTTTTTATTATTTTTTTTATCCTCAGCATAGACATCACAGATAACGGTTGTAGGAATAAGTTTCTCACTTTTTCCCTCTAAAATATACTTTAGTTCTTTTCTCCAATCAGGCCTTACCTTTTTCTCGCCTTTTTCAGAATGTTCAAGATTATTCAAAATCTCCTGGATTCTGCGAAGTCTTTCAGCGTTAACTTGTCCCTTTATGCTAACTCCTTTATCTCCATAACCTAACCCCTTATTCGCCGCAACGATAGCCAATTTTTCCCATGCACTTCCGAATGGAGTTACAAATCTTCTTTCAAAATGTGACCCTTTAAAGATTTCATCAGGGACTAAAGCAGCATATAAAGGCTTCTCTGCTCTATGGTCCTCTTTAATAAATGGATCTTCAACCAAAACCTTGTGCATGATTCTGTCCATCATTTCTTTAATAACAACTTGAATAGCTAATTTCATTTCTTGTGCGTTCGTCATTTTTTTTGCCATATTAGAATGCTTTCATAAAATGCGGTTTCACTGCGGCCCGTGCGCCTGTTCACATGACGCTCAACTCTACTGATAGATTTAAAACCAACAGATTCAGAATTATAAAGATTAAACTTATCGCAAACGACTATTGCCATTATTGCATCTTTGGCCATATAATCTCTTGTATGCAAAATAACATCGTTTATTCCTTTGATATAATCTTTCCGCGCTTGTTCTGATTGGCCGTTTTTGGCAGGGCCAATTTCTCGTATATCATTATTTTTGAGTCCAAATAGCTCGTAAGCATATTTATGTTGTTCGTGATAATCAATTAACCCTACATAAGGAGGAGAAGTAAAAACCATATCAATATCTTTTGGCAATTTGACTTGCCGAGAATCTGCATGGTAAACTGCCACGGAAGATTTTGTTCTAATTTTCGCAAATTCTTTTATACGCTCTATCGTATCTAACGTATACCTATACAAGAATTTATAGGCTTCGTTAACCGGCTGACAAGTTCGACCGTGCTTATAGCAGAAATACGGCTCTGTCTGAGGTTTCTTAGGAAAACCAAGGTCAAAGTGCGTAACCAATCTTGCGGAACGTGCGGAACGCGACAGAACAATTCTAAGCAAATCTTGATAGGTATAATCCTTTATTAAACTCAAATAAGCTAAAAGGTCATTTTGTGTACCCTTAGCAAACCATGCCTTAATGTACTCGTTTTCAGTATTTATTACTTTTCTGATTTTTTCGTCACTAGGAGACTTGATTTTTAAATCGTGTGATCTTTTCAGAATATCACGCAATTCACCTTCAGCTAATTTTAAATCATATTCTCCTGTTTTTACCTTAGAAAGTAAAACGTTAAACTGGGATATATCCGTCCCGATAGAATCAATACCCAGCACATTTGCTTCAACTAGGGTTGTCCCGCAACCACAGAAAGGGTCATAAACCAAATGAGGCCGATATTTTCTTAAGAAAATCTCCACAAGCTGCGGAATAAATTTACCCAAATAAGGATGAAGCCGATGAACATGTTTTGTCCTTTCATTCTCAGGCAAATCGCGTTCACGCCAATTCAGATTTAAATCAGATAACTTAGTATTGGAATTAACGCTAGCGAAGTCTTTTAATGGTTCCTCTTTATATTTTCTCGCAACTACTGACTTACGCATAAGTAATAGAAACACTATTTCCACGGCAAATCTGAAGCCCGTATGCATGACCATAAGAGACGTTGGGAGTTCCGAATCC
>JAGVOB010000081.1 GCA_020052955.1 Candidatus Omnitrophota bacterium
AATAAACAATCGCCCAAAAAAGTGTCTTAATTACCATACGCCGAATGAAGTTTTGGGCTCAAGTGTTGCACTTCACTGTTGAATGTGGCATATCAAAATGACAATGTAAAATGCAAAAATTTTTAAGACATTTTGGACTTTGATATGTAATTTTGATTTTTGGATTAGAACCCAATAATTAACCCAAGAGGTATATATGGCACTCTCAGGTCTAGATATCTATAAGTTATTACCAAAGACAAACTGCAAGCAATGCGGTTTTCCTACGTGCCTGGCCTTTGCCATGCAGTTAGCCGGGAAGAAGGTTTTGCTGGATAAATGCCCCGCTGTAAGTGACGAGGCGAAGGCCGCATTAGAAGGAGCATCTCAGCCTCCCATAAAACTTGTCAGTTTAGGCCAACAGGATAGAAAGGTGGAGATAGGCAATGAAACAGTTTTATTCAGGCATGAAGAGACATTCTATCATCCGACAGGCATAGGTATTCTTCTTGAGGACAGTTTAAAAGGGGAACAGCTTTCTGAAAGGATCAGCCGGATAAATGATCTGAATTTTGAACGAGTGGGAAAGCGCATAGGGATAGATATCGTCGCATTAAAGCAGACAAGCAGCACGCCCCTTGAGTTTTCAAATTTTGTGAAAGAGGTTAAAGATAAAACAGAACTGGCGATGGTGTTGGTGGTAAGGGATGGCGAATCAGCGAATGAGGCACTTTCGCAATGTAAAGACAGAAGGCCTCTGCTATGCTATGCGAATTCAAAAAATTATGAGGATATGGCAGCTGTTGCAAAATCCTTCAATGTACCGCTATGCGTTTTTTCGGAAAAACTGGATGAATTGGCTGAGCTTACAGAGAAGGTGAAGTCGCTAGGCATCGGAGATATTGTGTTAGATACAGGCACAAAGCCCATCGTTAAAAAGCTATACGAGCTTACCCAGATTAGGCGGCTCGCCATCAAGAAAAACTTCAGGCCGCTCGGATTTCCTGTAATTACCTTTACGCAAGCATCCGATTTTTACCTTGAGGTGCTTGAGGCAGCAACCTATATTGATAAGTATTCAAGCATAGTAATACTGAAAAATTTTAACCCTGAATGCATATTACCTGTCTTAACAAACCGGCAGGATATCTTCACAGATCCGCAGAGGCCTACACAGGTTGAGCCGAAGGCTTATGAAATTGGTTCTGTAAACGCAAACTCGCCGGTTCTAATAACCACAAATTTTTCAATAACGTATTTTACTGTCCAGAGTGAGGTTGAATCAAGCAGGGTAGCCTCGTATATCATCTCGGTTGATACGGAAGGGATGTCGGTTTTGACGGCATGGGCTGCCGAGAAACTTACGGCGGATAAAGTTATATCCGCTGTCAAATCGAGTAATATTGAATCTAAGGTATCGCACAGAAGGATGATAATACCCGGTTACGTTGCTGTGCTTAGCGGGAAACTCCAGGATGAATCAGGCTGGGAGATAATAGTGGGCCCAAAAGAGGCAGCAGGAATACCGGCATTTTTGAAATCGTTGAGCAGTTGATAATAATTTTGTTATTGAGTTACTTGAGTTGCTTGGGTTGTTAGGGTTTCAACTCTATAAACTCAATGAACTCTATAACTCAATAACGCTATAACTGGTTTTAATATGGACGAAAAATGTAAAGTGACATTCTTTCCAGAGGGAAAGACCATAGAAGTGTCTAAGGGCGCAGAGTTATTATCTTCCGCAATCTCTGCAGGGGTGTATATAAATTCAAGTTGCGGTGGCGATGGCGTTTGCGGTAGATGCAAGGTAATAATAAAAAAAGGCGAGATTAAGGCCGAGCCTTCAGGTAGGATTAGCCATGAAGAACGTCAGAAGGGCTACGTCCTTGCGTGCCTTTCAACAGTGCAGAGCGACCTTGAGGTGGAGGTGCCTCCGGAATCAAGGCTTGACTTAGGCCTTGTCAAGGAAGAGGACCAAGTTTTTCTAAGGCTTAAGGGTTTATACAGCGAAGCCGAGGAGGTAGATAAGGGCACTGTCATTATAGATGAAAGTTTATTTTTTCACAGCCCAATCGCAACGAAATTGTATCTTGAGCTGCCTGAGCCTACCTTACAGGATAATATAAGCGACCTTGAAAGACTGTACAGAGAAATACGCCGCCAGATGGATATACCAATAATGCAGACAGGCCTTGCAAATATAAAAAGATTGGGGGCGATTCTGAGGCAGTCAAACTGGCGCGTTACAGTTACCCTGGGAAAAAGAAACGAGACCACTGAAATTGTATTGGTTGAGCCGGGCGATACCTCCATTAATAATTACGGCGTTGCCTTTGACATAGGGACAACGACCGTCTCAGGCCAGCTCGTAAACCTCAAGACAAAAGAAATTTTAGGCACAAAGGTAACGCATAACGCACAGGCAGTTTTCGGAGCTGATGTTATAACAAGGATAATGTTTGCCAGCGAAAAGGATGGCCTTGAGCGGCTTCACCACGCTGTTGTTGATAATATGAACCTGATAATACAGGAACTCGTCAAGGACCATAAGATAAACCTTAATGATATAAGCGGCGTTACCTGCGCGGGCAATACCACAATGATACATCTACTTTTAAGGGTTGACCCAACGTTTATAAGGCGTGAGCCCTATATACCTACCGCGAACTTTGTGCCTGTTATAAGGGCGTCAGAAGTGGGAATAAAAGTTAACCCGAGGGGGCTTTTGCTTTGCGTTCCCGGAATAAGCTCATATGTCGGAGGCGATATTACAGCAGGCGTCTTGGCAAGTGGCCTTGATTTGGAAAACAAACTTACTATGCTTATCGATGTCGGCACGAACGGGGAGATTGTTCTTGGTAATAAGGATTGGCTTGTATGCTGTTCTGCATCCGCAGGCCCCTGTTTTGAAGGAAGCGGCGTAACATGCGGTATGCGCGCAACAAAGGGTGCTATTCAGAGGGTTGTTATAGATAGCAGTTTAAATGTGGAGGTAGCGACTATTCTAGGTGAGAAGCCGCGCGGCATATGCGGCTCGGGATATATCGATATACTGGCAGAGCTTTTTAAAAACGGGATTATAAACAGGAATGGAAAGATAAACAGGTCTATAAAGAGCGAGCGGATACGTGAAGGGATGTACGGATATGAGTTTGTTGTAGTAAACGAAAAAGATGCAGGCGTCGAGTGCGATATTGTGATAACCGAGGTTGATATTGAAAATTTGAAATGCGCCAAGGCCGCCATATACGCTGCAAGCTCCGTACTGCTCAGGCGGCTTGGGTTAAGCTTTAAAGATGTTAAGAAATATTTCATAGCGGGTGGATTCGGAACCTTTTTGGATGTATCAAAGGCAATAGAAATAGGGCTTCTGCCGGATATCGCTCTGGATAAGTTCATATATATAGGAAATAGTTCACTCATCGGGTCGCGCGAAATCTTACTCTCATATGATGCTATGAAAAAAGCTGAAGAGATAGCCAGAAAGATGACGTATTTTGAATTGTCCGTTGAGAATATATATATGGATGAGTATGTATCAGCGCTTTTTTTCCCGCATACAGACATGAATCGTTTTCCGAATATAAAGGCTGAGATTGAGAAACAAAAATAAGAATAATTTTAAATCCGAAATCTAGTTTATACATTCGCAGCCAGAACAATGGCCGCTCAGTATGAGCCATACGGAAACCTCGGGCTTTAACCCGAGGAGTTATGGAAGGCTTTATTGAGTTCATTGAGTTGCTTGAGTTTTAATAACTCTAGGAACTCCACAAACTCAAAGAACTTGTTTTAATTTATATTATAACTTTCAAAATGGGCAGAATAATTGCAGTTAGTGGTAAGGGCGGTACGGGAAAAACAACCTTATCTAGCCTTATAATAAGCTCAATATTAGATAACGGGGGTAAATCTGTTTTGGCTGTGGATGCAGACCCTAATTCTACTTTGGCGGATGCACTCGGTGTAAAGACGGAGGATACACTATCGGGCATATGCGAGGACATGCTTAAGGAAAAGGAAAATCTGCCCGCCGGCATGACTAAGGATAGATACCTCGAATACAAAATACAGCAGTCTTTGGTTGAGAGAGAGGGCTTAACGCTTCTTACTATGGGAAGGCCGGAGGGGCCGGGTTGTTATTGCTATGCGAATAATCTATTAAGAGAGATAGTTAAAGACTTAACGGGCAGCTATAACTTTACCGTTATAGATAATGAGGCGGGCATGGAACACTTAAGCAGAAAGACTGCCCGGGAAATAGATGTATTATTCATTGTAAGCGATTTTAGCATAATAGGGGTGAGATCCGCCGCAAGGATATATAATCTTGCTACTGAAATGGGCATAAAACTTTCTAAGAGTTTTCTAATTGTCAATAAAGCAAGGGAAAAAATGTCATTCCTAGAGAAAGAAATTGAAAAATCCGGGCTCACCTTAATAGGCAGTATTCCTTTTACGGATGAGATTGAGAATTTGAATCTTCAGTCAAAGGCATTATCAGAGTTACCGAGAGAGTCCGATGTTATAAAGAAAGTTGACGAAATAGTCAGGAAAACCATATTTCAACTAAACGATACTGTTAACTTAAAATGAAAACGTATGGGTCCTGTCAAGGTTTGGTTTTTCGCTGCAACGCTTGTTCGCCCCAGCGTGGCGAACTACGCTCGGTGATTTTTCTCGCTCTCCGCCAAAATTCGTGGCGGAACCATGCCCGCTCGAAAAATCAACGTGCGACTCAAAACGCAAACCTTGCCACCCATTATGGGTTAACAGAAACATCTAAATTGAGGAGTGCTTTATACATTCGCGGCCAGCAAAGTCCCGAGTCCGCTAAAAGCAGACGAGGGGCAAAGTCCCGAGCTAAACGAGGGGAACAATGACCGGTTCCTTCGCAAAAGCTCAGGACACTGAGCAAGGCGAAGTGCAGTATGAGCCACACGGAAACCTGTTATGGGAGGCTTTATGAACTTTGAGTTATTTAAAGAAAAATGGACTAATAAGATAAACACGGTTAAGATCGGCGCAACGAGCGAGGAAGGCGGAACAAGGACATCCGTTGTCAGCGTTGGAGGGGAATCTACCCTGCCTTTTCTCTTTGAGGAAGGAGAGATGCCTTACAAACCGGCTGTCGCGATTGAAATCTGGGATACTGTTCCTAAGGAATGGCCGGATTTATTAAAGGAGCCGCTTTTAGATGTTTTGGATAAGCCTGTCGAGTGGGCAAAGAAATGCGTAAACGAGTATAAACCGGATTTATTGTTTATCAGGCTTATGAGTGCGCACCCGGAATGGGGGAATAGTTCTACCGATAAGGTAGCAGACACGGTTAAGGCTATTGCCGCAAGCGTAGGGGTTCCGTTTGTAATTAAGGGATGCGGCGATGAGGAAAAGGATAACCTGATCCTCTCCAAGGTAAGTGAGGTATTGCACGGCGAAAGGTGCCTTTTAGGCAACGCCACACAGAAGAATTACAGGACGCTTGTAGCCTCCTGTATTGCCGATGGGCATAGTATAATAGCCGAAAACCCACTTGATATAAATATAGAAAAACAGGTAAATATTTTAATATCGGATATGGATTTTCCTTTGGATAGAGTCGTCATATATCCTACAACTACCGCGCTCGGTTATGGAATGGAATACGTATATTCCCTCATGGAGCGCACGCGGATGGCCGGTCTTTCGGGGGATAAGCTTCTTTCCATGCCGATTATGTGCTTTGTAGGCCAGGAGGTATGGCGGGTGAAAGAAGCAAGGGGCAAGGTATCTGATTTCCCTGGGTGGGGAAAAGAAGAAATCCGGGGCCCCTTATGGGAGGCGACCACCGCCGTAAATTTACTCCAGGCGGGTGCCGATATAGTTGTTGTATGCCATCCGAAGTCGCTGAAGATAGTTAAGGAATATGTGGATTTGATGATGACGAAGTAAATTTAAATATCAAAAATTAAAATGCAAAATGACAATGTAAAATTCAAAATGTTTAAAAATTTTAGATTTTGGTATACCAAGTTCAATAATGAAGTGCAACACTTAGGATAATCATGTATCCTAGGTGTTATGAAAAATAAAAACTATAAACAGCTCTCCTGCG
>JAGVOB010000059.1 GCA_020052955.1 Candidatus Omnitrophota bacterium
CATGGATATTACTGCAGCAATTAAAACATCAAGGTAATTTACTTGTGGAAGCATGTTGTTCACCTCCTCTCTTACTTTTTTTAAGTGACACCTGGATAATAGCCCTGTTAAATATGATTGTTAATTATGACGTATGGTAGCATTGTGGATCATCTAGTTTTCTTGAGTGCTCTATTTGGGACGATGTTCGTACCTATCTTGTTTACGATATAGATCCAAAAGAAAAAGCATTTCTGAAAACATGTTTTGAAAGGTTTAAAGCAAAAGAAGAAGTAAAAAATATATAGTTATATTTTTTTGTATCGAGTAGCAGACCCTTCTCCAATTTTTTTAATTTTATTGAGTTTAAGCAGCTTATTTAATACTTGATTTACTGTTGGTCTTGCAATGTTGGCATGGATCGAAATTGCTTGGGGAGTAACTTCGCCAACAGTTTGCAAATACTGCCAGACCGCAAGCTGCTTTGGCGAGAGAATAGATTCAATTGCTTCAGAAGTTATTAAATCGACTGCAAGCTCTGATTGTTTTAATAATATTTCTAAGAAAAAGTTTAACCAGCTGGAAATATCCTCGTCTTCTGTTTTAAATGTTTTCTGACTGATTCTTAAAGCTAAATAGTAATCAGGTTTGTTATCTTCAATGATTTTTTCATGTGAAATGTATGGCATGTACAAATAATCTTGTTGTAATAAAAGCAAATTGGTAATTATTCGAGATAATCTGCCATTACCGTCTTTGAACGGATGTATGTTGAGAAACTCCACAATAAAATTACCAATTATAAGAAGTGGATGATATTGTTTAGAATTAAATGCATTATTTGTCCACTCAATTAGTTCTGTCATTTCGATTGGGGTGAGATATGCAGGTGTTGTATTAAATAAAACGCCAATTGAATTTCCTGCTGCATCTATCATTTCAACTTTATTATCACTAGTTTTGTAATTTCCCCTATGTAATATATCTTTGTCGACATATTTAAGTAATTCTTTATGGAAATGTTTTATTAAAGCTTCTCCGAAATGGAGAGTTTCAAAATTTTCAAATACGTTTTGAAGTAGTTTGTAATATCCTGTAACTTCTTGTTCGTCTCTATTTTTAAAATTTTGAATAGAAATTCCCCTTAACATTTTTTCAATGTCTTCATCGGATAATTTGGAACCTTCTATACGCGTAGATGCACCTGTTGAGGTAATTAGTACTGATTTCTTTAGTCGGCCGAGTATTTGAGGGCTTAGCCTTGAGCTTCCCACCCAACGTCCTCTAAGACCTTCAATCGTACTTATTTTTTCCCAAACATTGCTTGGTATTAATTTTAATCTGGAATCAAATTTATTCATAAATAGTTATTACATTGTATCTATATAAGATTATATAAGATTATATAGGGGAAAGTCAAGGGTATATTAGAATTCGAATAGGTTCGACTTCTGTGGTGGTATTTAAAAATTAGCCTTCATTTAAAGAAGTAATTTTTCTCGGTCCGAACTTAAAATTGTTTAATTTAGATTGATTTAGCAACCTAAATGAGGACTACATTAAAAATGTCCTGTACTGGTGCACTACCATTTGGCTGTATCAAACCAGATTATAGATGATTTTATAGCCACTATCAAGGATTGGAGTGTAATTTTCAAGCAGTTTTGTTTTAGTCCATCCTTTGGGTTTTAAATTTTTAGGAATTACTTCGTTTATGTTAAAGATTACATGCCGTTTTGCTCTTTTAAACAACATTGTGGATCAATTCTACAGGAAAGTTTAAAACAGGTGTCCAATTTTAAAAAGCTGCAAAATAATGTATTAAAAAATTAGTGTTTTTTGTTCAAAATTGTCTTTACGACTTTCCGTGCTGAAAATGCCCTCTCGTTAAGTGATTTCGCATGCATTGTTGCTCCTGTTCCTCCTACTCCAAGACAAAGTCCTAAAATTACTTCAAGAGTTGATTTTTTATTAAATCCTTCGTACATAATACCACCGCCGACAAAGGTTGCTCCTCCTGCGGATGCAAAAGCTAAAGCTTTAATCCTATCAAATTTTGACCGTCTCTTATATAGAGTAACTGCTTCCGCTTCGCTATTAAATACCTCAATATTAGAATCCACTAACTCAACAGCAAGTGGCTCTCCAGAAGCTTGAATATGTCTAAGCGTAATTTCTCTTTCTGCCATAATTTGATTATCTTAACAGAAGCCTCTAGTATTTGTCAAACTTACTTTGAAGAAGAAATTTATTGCGATTCAAAGTAAACAAATAATGGTGCAGCATCTGGGACGATGTTCGAACCTATTTAACCTCTAAAATTGAGCCTGAAGAAAAAGCTCTTCTTCTTACAGCTTTTAACCATTTTAAGAAAGGAGAAAAGCTATGAATTGGTTCAGAAAATCAAATATCAAACCTGTCTCAGACTTTGACTCCTCTATTTTATACGATGAAAAGACCTTTTACAACAAGTTTGCTCAGGATTTATTTGCTGTAAAAGAAGAAGTCATTATAGAAAGTCCCTTTATTACAACGAAGCGTATGAAAAAATTAAGGCCTTTCTTCGAGGAGTTGGTAAATAAAGGAATAAAAGTATACATAATAACTCGTGATCCGAGAGAACATGATTTTAAACATCAGATGCAATCAGAAGAAGAGATTAGAAACTTTGAAAGATTAGGAGTCCAGGTTTTAATTTGTATTGGAAATCATCATAGGAAGTTAGCAATTTTAGACCGGAAAATCCTATGGGAAGGAAGTCTAAATATTTTATCTCAAACGTACAGCCGCGAGATTATGAGAAGAATTGGAAGTAAGAAGCTTACGGAAGAGATGTTTAAATTTCTAAAGTTAGAAAAGTGGATTTGTTAGAATGGTATAATCGGAGGAGGTAAATTATGAGTAATGAAGATAAAGTAGCAGAAGAAATGGCAGAGCTTGTTTTAGACGCTTATCGTTATGCTCTTGAAAACAACATGGATATTACCAGCCGGGAAGACGTTACAAAAATAGTTAAAATTATAAGGCCGGAAATTCAAAAGAATGTTGATATAAATGTTTTAATAGAGGGACTAGTGGCATTTGACCGAATGACAAAAACCCAAAAAGCAAAAAGACGGTCTGTTAATTAATCTATGGAAGACCAGACGGGTTTTAGATATCAATCGATTGAGATGAGAAAATCACCGAATAAGAGGATATGGTGGATCATCGGAATTTTAATTGCTATAGGTATTTTTATAATTTTGAGATTAATTTAATTAAATTTTTCAGCTCCTCTGTCTTATAAGCTGTTTTTTTGATAGAATTGATACAATTAATGATTCTATGAAACTTTCAGATAATGAAAAACGAGATGTAATAAAATACCTAGAATCAGGTAAGCCCCTACCCGATAAGTATAAATTCCTCCTTTTTGATGATGACCGTGAAGTTGAGTTAGTTTGGAATGGCAAAACAAGCGAGGTTACCAATGTTGTTCTTCCTTTTCAAACTATTGAGCATATTGATGAGCCAAGAAGTGAAGCGGAGATTAAGATGCAGCAAACTCTGTTTGATACCTCAGGCCATCAGATACAAGGTTGGACAAATAAACTGATTTGGGGTGACAACAAATTAATTCTTTCTTCTCTTAAAAATGGTCCTCTTCGAAAAGAAATTGAAGCTCAGGGAGGCATAAAACTAATTTACATTGATCCCCCATTTGACGTAGGTGCCGACTTTTCTATGGATGTACAAATTGGTGATGAAGAATTTACTAAAAAGCCCTCAATCATAGAAGAAGTCGCCTACAGAGATACCTGGGGTAAGGGTGCAGATAGTTTCATTGCAATGATTTATGAAAGATTGTCATTAATGAGTGATTTATTATCAGAAGATGGAAGTATCTATGTGCACTGCGACTGGAGAGTTAACAGCTATATGAGACTAGTTTTAGATGAGCTTTTTGGCAGTAAGAACTTTAGAAATGAAATAATATGGGTTTACACAAGCGCATCGAATCCAGGCAAAGATTTTCCTAAAAAGCACGATACAATATTAAGATATTCAAAATCCGATAATTATATATTTAATGGTGATGATATCAGAGTTGAATACGATGAAAAGACAATATCAAACTACAAGGAAGGCTTAGCTGGATCTGGTACTTTTTATCAGGGTAAGATTAAGGACGAAAAAGGGGTATTAAAAGACGGCAAAATCCCCGAAGATTGGTGGGAGATGGCAATATCTGCTAGATATCCCATTGATGGATTAAAACGGACAGGATATCCAACTGAAAAAACAATACCTCTCCTAGAGAGGATTATAAAGGTATCCTCAAACCCAGATGATATTGTTGCAGATTTTTTTGTAGGGTCTGGAACAACCTTAGCTGCTGCTGAAAAATTAGGAAGGAAATGGATTGGTTCTGATTTGGGAAGATTTTCTATACATACTACCCGCAAAAGAATGATTGGAGTTCAGAGAGAACTTAAAAAAGAAGGTAAGGATTTTAGACCTTTTGAAATATTGAATATTGGAAAATATGAACGAGAGCAATTTATTGGAGTAAACGATAATTTAAGAGAGGAAGAAAGACAATTACAGCAGACAAGGAAAGAAAAAGAATTTATCAAATTAATATTATCGGCATATAAAGCCGAACCTGTTGATTCATTTTTAACTATGGTTGGTAAAAAAAGAGACCGACTTGTTGCTATTGGACCGATAAACTTCCCTGTTTCCGCAGACTTTTTACATCAAGTAGTAGCTGAATGTGTAGAAAAAAATATTACTAAAGTAGACGTACTTGGATTTGACTGGGAGATGGGTTTAGAAGCGGATCAATTTAAAAAACAAGGTGTTGATTTGCAACTTAGAGTAATTCCACGAGAGGTATTTGATAAAAGAGCTGTTGAAAAAGGACAAGTAAAATTCTACGAAGTAGCATTTATTGAGGTTAAACCTATTGTCAAAAAGAACACTATTGCTATCGAATTAAGCGACTTTAGCGTTTTTTACAATCAAGACGATACTGGCGAGGTTGAAGAGAAACTAAAAGCAGGCGGTAGTAAGGTTGTTATTGAAAATGGTCAAGTTATCAAACTTAGTAAAGGTAAGGATTCAGAGGTTATTAATCGAGAAGTTTTAACAACAAAGTGGACAGATTGGGTTGACTATTGGGCAGTTGATTTTAATTTTGAAAGTAAAAAGGAATTCGTAAGAATAAAAAATCAAAAGACTGAAAATGAAGAAGATACATGGACGGGAAATTATATCTTTGAGAATGAATGGCAATCGTTCCGAACCAAAAAAGATCGAAATTTAGAGTTGGTCTCTGCATCTAAGGAGGTAATGAAAGGACGATTCAGAGTTGCAGTAAAGGTGGTTGATATTTTTGGCAATGATACGACAAAAGCAATTGAGGTAAATATATGAAACTAGTTTCATTTACGATAAAAAATGTTAAATCGATTATAGATAGCGGTAAGTGCTATATTTCCGATAAAGATAATCTGACTATATTAGCTGGCCAAAACGAAGCTGGGAAAAGTGCTATTCTAGAGGGACTCAATTTTTTTCGCAACGGACCTAGCCCTGAATTCGACAGATTATCAAAAAGATTTGATGATAAAGGTAAGCCTTTTGTTGAATGTGAATTTTTAATTGAAGAGCAAGACAAAGATACCACTGACGAAAATTTAAAGACGATATTATCAGAATTGACAAATATTACTCTTTCCCGCGGTGAGACTAACATTGATGACAGTAAAGAAATTAAACTTTCTCCACAATCATTAGATGAGATCAACTCTGCAATTAAGAAAGTTATTCCTAAAGTTTCAAAACCCAAGTTGGAAGGAAATACAGCAAACGAAGAAATCACAGAAGTACCACCAAAAGAAGAGGCACCAGGTGCTGAAAGTTTTATTGATATCGCAACTAAACATATAATCGAAAATATCCCAATGTTTGTTTATTACGACTCATTTTCTGATCTCCTGCCAGGAAGTATCCTTGTGAAGGATATACCGGATAACAATGCAGTTTTGGATTTTCAATCAGTATTCAGAATCGACTTTGCAGTATTGGTATCTAAAAATACTCAAGAGAGAAGCTCAACAATAAATAATGCTATTCAAAAATCAACTATTGACCTCAACACTTATTGGAAGCAGCGGCAAACAACTAAAGAAGATGATAAATATCAATATGACATACAAGTCCACCCGAATGAGGCCGATCTGACCCTATCCAAAATTGAGTTTCTTATACATAGGAATGACGGTATTTCACTATTCATTGAGCAAAAAAGTAAAGGCTTTCAGTGGTTTAGTGCATTTAATCTTAGGTTGAAAGCTCTTGGAATCGCGAGTAACAGCTTAAATAAATATGTAATATTAATTGATGAGCCTGGACAAGGCTTACACGAAACAGCGCAGTACGATGTAAAGGCTGTACTAGAAGAACTCGCAAACAAAGGAACACAAATAATTTATACAACACATAATCCTTGCTTAATTGGTGTTGTAGATGACGAAATATTGAGAATTCGTTTAGTCTATCAAACAAGAGAAGATGGGACAAAAATACAAAATATCGCACAGTTTAGTTCTTCCGAAGGGAGCAAAGATGCTCTTTCTCCAATCATAACGGCGATGGGGATTAGTCATATAGGCCAAATTATTGACAGCTCAAAAAAATGTGTTGTTCTTGAGGGGATAACAGATCATTACTATTTTACCGCTCTAAAGCAGATATTGGATATAAAGGATGAATACTATTTTATTCCAGCTTGTGGAGTGAATAACATTAAACCTTTAATTAGCATTGTATTAGCATGGGGTGGAATATTTAAAGCAGTCTTTGACGACGGTGAAGGAAAACGAGTTTGCAATGATTTAAAGAAATATCTCTATAAAAATAACGAGGATTTGTTCACAGGACAAGTGTACAAAATGGATGGTTTTGATGGAATAGAAGATTTATTCTCAGCTCTAGATTTTGATACCCATATAGCAGGTATTACAAGAACAAATTCAACAAAAAATTCTGAATTGGCAAAACAGTATAAAAAGGAATTATTAGCAAGAAGATTTTTAGAAAAAACGAGAACAGAAAGCCAATTAATTACGCTTTCTAATGAAACTAAAGATAATTTCAAGAAAGTATTTTCTTGGCTAAAAAAATAATATGGCATTGCATAAAGATTTTCCAAAAGACCCATATGTTGTTTTAGACCCAATCATTAGATGGTTTCCTGCTGTTGAGGATTTAAGAGAAAAAGGAGGTTATGAAAGACTTTTGCCCCCTTTTATTTCAGAGTTACGTAAAAAAGTAAAAGATTGGCGTGATAGTAATTATGCAGAAGCCTCTGAAACATCTAAAGCTCTTTTGAGCTGGTGGTTTAAAGAGGAGCATGCAATATTTGATCAGAATGGCGTATCTATTCCTTTTAGATATTATTTTTCCCAAAGAGAAGCGGTTGAAACAGTAATATGGCTCTATGAAGTTGCAAAGGTTAAAAGTAAATATGACTTAATAAGGTTTGATTCATTGGGTAGGGTAAGTCCAAATATGTTTGATGAGGATTGGCTAAGATTTGTCATTAAAATGGCAACAGGTAGTGGAAAGACAAAAGTTATGAGCTTAGTTTTAGCTTGGGCATATTTTCATAAACTTTATGAAGAAGATTCCAAGCTTGCTCGCAACTTTTTGCTTATTACTCCAAATATCATTGTACTTGAAAGAATCAAAAATGATTTTGCAGGTTTAAAAATATTTCATGAAGATCCAATACTTCCAGATAATGGGTACGGAGGACAAAATTGGCAAGATGATTTTCAAGTTACTCTACATCTGCAAGATGAGGTAGGTGTAATATCCTCAGCCGGAAACATTTTCTTAACAAATATTCATCGCGTTTTTGAAGGAAATATTAATGGGTTCAATTCAGATGATGAAGACAGTATGAACTATTTTTTGGGACCAAAACCAGTTGGCAGAACTAATGAATCAAAAGTAAATTTAAGTGAGATAGTTCGTGAGATTGACGAGTTGATAGTTATTAACGACGAGGCACATCATATCCACGATGAAAAATTGGCCTGGTTTAAATCAATTCAAGATATTCATAATAAACTTAAATTAAAGGGAGGCGAGTTAGCCTTGCAAATAGACGTAACAGCAACACCAAAGCACAATAATGGAAATATTTTTGTTCAAGTTATATCCGATTACCCACTTGTAGAAGCAATCCACCAAAGAGTTGTAAAGAATCCTGTATTACCCGATCAAGCAAGCAGGGCAAAGCTAAAAGAAAACCAAAGCTCCCTATTCACTGAAAAGTATGAGGATTATATTAATCTTGGAGTTATTGAATGGAAAAAAACTTACGAAGAATTATTAAAGGCTGGTAAAAAATCAATTCTTTTTATAATGACAGACGATACAAAAAATTGTGATGAGGTAGCGCAGTATTTAGAGAAAACATACCCCGAATTTAAGGGTGGCGTTTTGACAATTCACACTAATAAAAGTGGTGAAATATCAGAAGCAGTTCAAGGGAAGGATGAGAAAGAACTTATCAAATTAAGAGAACAGGCTAATACTATAGATAGTTTAGAAAGTCCTTTTAAAGTTATTGTATCCGTTTTAATGCTTAAAGAAGGCTGGGATGTAAAAAATGTAACAACCATTGTAGGACTTCGTGCATACTCCTCTAGTGCAAATATTTTGCCAGAACAAACTTTAGGTAGGGGTTTAAGAAGAATGTTTTTTGGCAGAGAAGACATTGAGGAGTACGTTAGTATTATCGGCACCCCTGCGTTTATGGATTTTGTCGAATCTATCAATGTTGAGGGAGTGATATTGGAAAAGAGAGCAATGGATATTGGAGCAAAACCAATCACCCCGGTTGTTATTGAGGTTGATAGTGAGAATGTTAAAAAGGACATTGAGAAGCTAGATATAGAGTT
Organism: Candidatus Omnitrophota bacterium; assembly: GCA_020052955.1. Lineage (GTDB taxonomy): Bacteria > Omnitrophota > Gorgyraeia > VGKN01 > VGKN01 > JAGVOB01. The sequence goes on from JAGVOB010000059.1 coordinate 8,940, forward strand.
GCCTGTTCTTACTCCGCGTATTCAAAGAGAATATAAAAACCTTTCAAACCTAGATGCGTCTAAGTTCGAACATGAAAAATTGCCAGTTATGCAGTTTAGTGACAAAGAAAAGAAAGAAATAATATTTAAAGAGGTGGTGGCTGATAAAATTCACCACACAACAGTCTTAGACACTAACATAGAGCCAAGTTATCAAAGCGCGGTTGGCTTCTTCGCCCAGACAATTATGAGGGAACTTCGTCTATTTGGCTGTTACGATATTTTATTTGGTCTGGTAAAAGAATTTATAAGTGATTATTTATTTGTAAACAAGGTTAACCTTGAGGATTTGAATATTCTGCGTAATTTATCAGAGCTGGAAGTTACAAAAACTATTACTGAAACTTTCAAAAAGGAAATTAACGATCTTACTATTGAAGATAAAGGTAATGCCGAAATAAAAAATTATATAAAAGTAAGTAACTGCAAGCCCTTCGTAGTAAATGACAGCGCTTACCTTTTACCCAAGAAAAGTATATTTAATAAAATCGTTGGCGATAGTAATTTTGAACTCCAATTTGCTGATTTTCTCGAAAGCTGCGAGGACATATTATCTTTTGCTAAAAACTATTTTGAAATACATTTTAAGATTGACTATAAAAATTCTGATGGGTCAATCTCGTATTACTATCCTGATTTTTTTGTGAAGAAAGACAATAAAACTGTTTATATTATTGAAACAAAAGGCCGAGAAGACCTTGAAGATCAACTAAAAATCAATCGGTTAAAGCAGTGGTGCGATGATGCCAACCAGAGGCAAAATAAAATCCAATATAAAATGTTATATCTAAAACAAGAAGAGTTTGAAAAACATAAGCCACAAGCTTTTAAATATTTAATTGAGACATGCAAATAACAAGTAAAAACTATGAGCAATCAGCAAAAATATGATGAAATTGTTAGCTCTACCAGTTCAGTTATCTGCGTAGTAGCTGGTCCTGGAAGTGGAAAAACAAAAGGAATATTAACCCCAAAAATTAAAAACATTTTATCGGGATCAAATATAGCCGAAGATAAGGTTCTTTTATTAACTTTTTCTCGTGCATCTGCTCAAGATCTAAAACAACAGTTTGAGGGCGAAGAAAAGTCGCCTCGAATCTCTACTCTTCACTCATTGTGCTTATCATTTCTTTTAAGTGAAGATAATCATGATATCAGGAAACGTGTTGACTCAATATTATTGGATTTTGAGAAAGATGTTTTAATTGCAGATATTAAACAAAGGGCTCCTGAGTTCGGAAAGAGACGGATAAAAAAGATGCTAGATGAATTTAGCGCTGGTTGGGCAACCTTACCTCATGACAAAGTATTTGTTGAAGATGAAGATAAAAGAAAATTTAAAGGCATTGTAGTCGATTGGCTTGATGAACATGAGGCAGCAATGATGGAGGAGATTGTTTATCACGCCGTCGATTTAGCTAAAAAGATAGAATCCTCGTTTATTGATGATCCAGAATATATCTTAGTTGATGAATTCCAAGATTTGAATAGGTTAGAGCAAAAATTTGTAGAACTTTTGTCTAACAAGTCTAAGTTGTTACTAGTAGTTGGTGATCCAGATCAATCAATATACAGCTTCAAATATGCTCATCCACAAGGAATAAACGATTTTTCTAGTAAAGATGAGGTTGATTCTCATTCGTTAGAATATATCGGTAGATCGGCAAAAAAAATAGTCAATTTGGCGAATGAATTATTGAAACAAGCAGATCCAACAAGAACTAGTTTGCTTAAGCCATTGCCTGACAAGGAAGATGGGTCTGTGAATATACAACGATTTGATACTCAAGATATAGAATTTGAATCCGTTTTTAATGAGATTGATAAAATGATTTCAAATGGAGAAAAACCTGAAGAAATTCTCATTTTAGTACCAAGGAAGAAACTAGGGGTTGAGTTTGTTAGGTATGCAAATGATAAGCTACAAGAAAAACAATACTCTTATCATGTTATTTCGAAGGTAGATTTTAGTCAAACAGAAAAAGAGCGAATACTTTTATTTGGTTTACTATCTAATCCTAAATCAATTTTACATATCAGATCATATATTGGTTTGTATGAGGATGACCATTTTTCGGCAGAAATAGAAGCTGTAAAAACTAAGTATGGAAGCTTAATTAAAGCATTGAATCAAGCAAATCCTGACGATTTTAATTCTAGAAAACAGAGAGTAAAAAAGTTATGTAACAAATTGATTGAACTTAGAAACTTTTTGAGCACTCATGCTGATACCGCAAATGTCCATGTGGCCATTGATGAGCTTTTCCCTGAGAACAACCTGGAGTTGAATGACTTACGCAAAATTATCATTTCTCTGGTTGAAGATAATGATACCGTTAGTAAATTGTACACCAAGCTAGTCGACTATATGAGAACGATACAAAGTGACGACAATCAAATAAAGGTTATGACTCTAATATCGTCCAAAGGGCTCGAAGCTAACCATGTATATATTTTAGGATGTAATGATGGAAATATGCCAGGGAAAAACAGATCTTCCTATCTAGATGATTATCAGAATAAGCAAGAACAGCGAAGGCTGCTTTATGTGGGTATAACCCGAGCTAAAAAAACCTTAACCATTACTTGGTGTCAACATATCCCTTTTGAGCAAGCTATGGGAAGCCATACATCCTCGATTGGGGTAAGAACAATTAACGGGAAAAAATACAGTCGGGTTGGTCTTTCCGAGTTTTTACAAGATATTGTGGTAGAGCTATAAATACCTAAAAGGCATTTATAGCTAAAAGTCGTTCTTTCTTTATTCTTCTTGACTCCTATAGGATTTGGATTTATGATTGCAATTAATGAGGAAATTATTTTTTGATATAGAAACTATTCCGGCCGAAGATGATAAGCATGAAGTTCTTCGCGGAATTCATGCGAAAAAGAAGGAAGATGGAAAAAAGGTTAAAGAGGAAGAGGAGTTCATTGCTGACACTTCTTTTAATGGTGCTTTTGGAAGAATAGCTTGCCTTTCTTATGCCATAGATGATGAACCGGTTAAAACGTTCTGCGGAGACGAAAGAAAAATCCTCGAGGACTTCTGGGAACTTGCAAAACAAGTAGATTTATTCGTCGGCTTTAATGTTATGGATTTTGATTTAAGGTTTATTTATCAGAGATCAATGATCTTAGGAATAAGGCCAAGCAAGGAATTAAGTTTTGCCAGATATCAGAAATTTCCGATTTATGATGTTCTATGCGAGTGGGTTAAATGGGCATATCCCAAAAAAGGAACTCTGCACGAGTTAGCAATTGCTTTTGGTTTTCCTTCCTCAAAAGAGGGGGAAATCGAAGGAAAAGATGTTGCACAGGCTTTTAAAGACGGCCGGATAAAAGAAATTTCTGAATATTGCGAAAAGGATGTTGAGGTAACGCGAAAAATATATAAGAGAATGGTTTTTGAAGAAAAATAAAAATGAAAAAACTATTTTCCCCTAACCCACTTCTTTTAATTCTCCTTTTTAGGATTTTGACCGATAAATATTTTCCGGTAATTAACGATACCGGGCTTCAATTTATTCTAGATATCTATCTTGTTTCTGGTTTTGGCTATTTAGTTAAAAAAAGAATTGAGAATAAGAAATATTGGATTTATATCCTCGCTTGCTCATTGCTACCTCTTTTTCCTTTATCAAGCTTTCTTTCGGGAGGAGATCTCGGACTTATAACAGCGTATGTGACTGCCAGCATCTTTGCAGCCGAATTTCTGATTTTTCTTGCTTACTTTAGAAAGCGGATAATCCACGGCAACCATTCTCCAAGATTAAGATCAAGACTTAAAAGAACCGAAAATGATCCCTCCCTCTCTTTTGCGGAAATTGATTTCTGGAAGATTTTCAGGTATGCAGTTATTGGCGGGTTAATTTTTTATGTATATATATTGGGGCAAAATCTTTCCGAATCAAAAACAAAAATTGAACTTTTGGAAGCTAAATTAGGAGGAACAGAAAAAATATCCTGCACGGAAAAAGATTCGATTAAAAAAGTACGTGAGTCTGTTGTAAGGGTTATCGGAGGAGAAGCAGAAGGATCAGGTTTTGCAATAGACAATAATCTTATTCTCACAAACTTCCATGTGATTGAATTTGAGCCCAGTCCGAAAGTTGTTTTTCCTGATAATTCTTTCGAAACCGCGGAAATAACAATGGCCGATAAGGATGCGGACTTGGCCATCTTAAAGGTTAATAAGAACCTAAAAAAGATAGATTGGGGTAATCCCTCAAAGCTTGATCCCTCAGAAGAGCTTCTGGCAATCGGATTTCCTTTAGGTGGTGATTTAAAAGGAGAGGCTTCGGTTAACAAGGGTTTTTTAGCAGGAAGAAGATTTTCTAAAGATGTTGGGGTTGAATATATCCAGATCGATGGAACTTTAAATCCGGGAGTTAGCGGAGGTCCCATGATTGATGTTTGCGGAAAAGTTGTAGGAGTTAATACCGCGGGAATGTCAGGCTTAGGCTTAGCGATCTCTTCGGACTCTGTTATGGATAAATGGGGAAGGATGTCTTTATCCGACGACCCTCTTAAAGACATACAAAAAATAGATATTCAGCCAAATAAAAGTTCTTTGGATGCGGTAAAAGCTTTTTACGATTATTTAAAATTAAGAAAACTTCCTAAAGCATTTGAGCTTTTATCAAAGAATTTTAGAAAAGACTATAGCTACGATTACTGGGTATCAGGATACAAAGATTTACTGGATACGACTGTAATAAAAATCGAACAGGGAGATTCGGATAATTTTGTTAAAGTAAAGCTGGCAACGAAAAATTTAACCGAGGGAGAAATTGTCTATAAATATTTTGAAGGACAATGGGAAGCCCGCAAAGTTAAATACAAATGGCAACTTTGGGAGGCAAAAATTAAGGAAATCGAAGAACCGGATTATTCGTGGTTTTATGATTAAGAATAAATCTTTAAAAGCTATTGCAATTGCCTCAGGAAAAAAGATAAATAAGGAAATATATTTCAGCAAGATAAAAAGGAAAAAATGGAAAAGCACGTTTCTGGAAAGCCAGAAAAAAATTCTTGAAACCGAGGATTCTTCAGTTAAACCGGTTCTAAAGGAAGAATATGACAGAAGAACTCTTGCAACTTCCATACTTTCGTTTACAGTATCGGGCCTTGAAACAATAAAAAAGGCAGTAGAATATGACAAAAGAATTTATTTAACAAATTGTAAATTTATCCTTTATAAAAAAGGTAATTCTTTAGTTTTCAAAGCAAATTTTTTAAAACCGCTTCTTGATAAAAAGAAAAAAAGAACAAGTTATCTTCATTTTCCTCAAGGATTCCCCAAAACTTTTAAAAAGAAAGCATATATGCACAAAGACGGACAAAAGTTTTCCTTAAAAGGATACAGAGAGATAGATTCGGGGACATTCAGACAAAAGGTATTGGATTATAAAGATGTCAGCTTAAAATATAAAGGCAAGAAAGAAATGTACAACTTTAAGCTAACCCTTATTAGTGATAAAAAACAGTCATATTGGGTAACAAAATCATTTTCCGTAAAAAGATCTTAAATCGACTTTAGTCTGCATAAGAGGAAACTCCATAATTTTATATTGTCCTAAATTAACCTTATCCAGGAACGAATTAAAACCAAGAAAAAAATAAACAAGAATCATTCCTGCAATTGTAAAGAAAATTATGTAGAGAGCAAAAATTAAAAATACTTTTCCAATAGAGTATTTCCAAATTTTTTCAAAAAAAGATATAGTTTTTGCTAAAAACAGGAAAAATTTATATTTCGCCAAACGAAGATAATATTTTTCAAACTCATATAACTTCATATTTGCCATAAACTTATTATAAGCAAATAGAAAGGTCCGTGTTTAATTTCCGCCTAAAAATGTTCTAGGATTTACTGGGATTCCGAAGGCCCGGACTTCGAGATGTAAATGCGGACCGGTTGACCATCCGGTGTCCCCCATTTTTCCTATAACATGCTTTGTGGTTTCGATTTCCTGCCCTTTTACCACGTAAATTTTATCAAGATGAGCATAAATTGAAGTGATATTGTCACCGTGGTCAATAATAATATGCTTTCCGTATCCCCAGAATATTTCCCCTGCATAGATTACCTTCCCCGGCATGATCGGATTAACTGAATCTCCAACAACCCCGTTTGCGTTTGCGATGTCCAAGCCCGTGTGGAAAGGCTGGTAAAGACTTATTCCCCCGAATTCCAAAGTTATTACCCCCAAAACAGGCCAGGCAACAATTGGATTGATTTCCCTAAATAATGATCCGTCAGGGTTAAAAATCCGAACATTTCTTTCTCCCTCCTCCACCTGAACCAGTCTGTCCGAAACCGCGTCAATACCTGCATGAGTTAGGATAAAAACGGCAATAACCGGCATTAGGAGGACTAAAATAAATCCGAGGCTTACGTAAAAAAGTTCTCTACGAAAAGACCAGAGGGTGTAAGCGGTAAATGGGTTCATTCATTTATAAATAAATTTCTTTCGGATCGGTAGTTAAAAGAGGATGCTCTTTTTCGGACGCGACCACTTTCAGGGCTACGTGGTTTTGATCCGCAATTATTAGAGCTTCTCCTTTATCGCAGGTTAGTAAAAACCGTTGTTCGTATTCGCTTAGGTTAAATTCACTGGATACTTTTTTAATTGTTGTTGTATCCTGCTTCATTAAAATCCTTAAGGATGATTGAGAGGCTATGGCCCGTCCGTACTCCTGGCTTAAAAAATCATTTGCCTGCTGGGAAATAATGGTTACTCCCAAATAATATTTTCTGGCTCGTCTCACAAGTCCTGAAAGGAACCTTGCGCTTTCTTCGTGCTGCAAAAGCATCCAGCCTTCGTCAATTACCAAAGTTCTTTTGCAGGGTTTTGATTTAACCTGGGAATGCACAAAATTGGCAACGACCAGCATCATAATTTGTCTTAAGGATTCGTTTAAATCCTTGATGTCAAAAATTACCAGTCTGTTTTCCATTTCAATATTGGTTTGGCTGTCAAAGACGGTTGAAAGCGAGCCTTTCACAAACTTTTCCAGCCTATTGCAAAGGTCTTTTTGCTTCATATCTTTTAGGGTTTTATAAAAGTCTTTAAGAAGAGGATAGCTTTTTGTTTTCGGTTTTCTGCCTCTTTTATCTTTATTAATCTTAGGAACGTAAGAGGAGTGAAGCGACCAGCCACAATCCTTGTAAGTCTGAAGAATAGCTTTATCAATGATTGCTTTTTCCTCTCCGCTTAAACCGCCTACCATTAAGGAAATAATCTCGGTTAAATCCTGTATGTGTTCTGCAAGGTCGTTTTCGCCACCCTTTCCGCTTAGAGAGAAATCAAAGGGATTAATTTTTTCTTTAGATTTTGCCGAAAGCTTTATATAAGTTCCCGATACCGATGCCGCAAGCTGTTTATATTCTCTTTCCGGGTCAATAACGATTACTTTTGTACCCTGCATAAGCTGTCTTAATATTTCAACTTTTGCAGTGTAGCTTTTACCTGATCCTGATTGGGCAAAGATAATACTGTTGGCGTTATTTAAGGAAAACCTATCAATAATAACCAGTGAATTATTGGATTTATTTATGCCGTAAAGAATTCCTGACTCCTGGACAAGCTCCGAGGAAACAAAAGGGAAGGTTAGGGCAGCGGACGAGCTGTCGAGATTCCTTTTTTGGGATAGGAGGTTCTCTCCTCTCGGCAGAGTAGATTGAAGTCCCTCGAGCTGTTGGAAAGTGGCTGTTTTAATGTAAAAAAGGCGGGTAGACATAACCGTTTCTAAAATCGTCGTAATTTTGTTTAAATCCGCAACCGAGTCCGCAGTAATGGTAATGTAGATTGAAACCTGGAAAAGCTTTTCCTGTCCTCTTTGAATTTTATCTTTTAACTCCATTGCCGATTCAAGCGGATCTGTAATCTCTGAGCCTATGACCTTTCCTGCCTTAAGCATTGTCCTTTTGGTTGATTCAAGCTCGGTAATCTTCCGGTTAAGTTTTGGCAGGGCCAAAAGCGGATCAACCTGTTCTATGTGGTAAGAGACATCAACGTTATGGTTAAAATTTATAAGCATGTTAAGCCACCCGGTAGAGGCTACATAAGGATAACCGGAGATAAAAAGTGTCCGAACAAATTTATCACCCATTTCAAGATACGAAGATTCTTCCTTTAACCCCGAGTAAGAGATTAAATCGATTTGATCCTGCTCGCCAAAGTTAAACTGCAAAGACTTTTTAAGAACTTCCTTTTTGGAAGTTCTTCGCTTATTTCTCTTTTTTATTAAATTAAACATAGTTATTGGTAATAAGAGCCTGTATTGCGTGTCCTTTAAGTTCCTGAGTTTTTGCCTGGTTAGAATTGTAGAAACTGTAGAAAAGATCAAGAATCTCAAGTCCGTCAAGCTGCTTTGCCTTCATTCCGAGTTTTTCCAAACCCCTTAAAATAATATCCCGGTTAAGATTTATCTGTTCTTTAATAAGGTTAAAATCTTTATTCCCGTCAAGGTGTTGGTAAGGAACAACCACGTAAAAGCGTCTTGATAGGATCTTGTTTCCCGAAACAAGGTTTTTTATAAACTGGCAGTAGTTGTCGATTTGGTCCGTGTAGACTTTTTCCTTTTCAATTACTTTAGTTTTGGATATCTCTTCAAGATAGCGGTCAATGTCAACTTCCCTTACCCTGACAAGTATCTGAAGCTTACACGGAAGCGAGTTTAAAAAGTTCTGGAAAGAATCAATTAAAACATCCTGTTCTTCCTCGCTTTTTAGTTCAAAGTTAATCGAAGATGTCTCGATTGCAAGACGGTATTCGTTATTCGGCAGTATCAATATTGCGTCTTTAACCTCTTTAATCCTGATTTGTTTTCTTGAACTGACCTTTCTATTAGACTTGCTTAAAAGCCACATGCATTCCTCCTTTCTTTCCAGCTTTAAAGCTCAAAGTATATTTAGGGTTTTTGATTAAATTCTCAAGTTTTACAAGCTCGGAAAATCCGAATCCCGGACTTATTGTTTTGGCATTCTTTTTGGCAAGAGATTTTTTAAACAGTTTTACCTTCTTCTTTTCAAAGACCGGAAGATCAACCAAACGCATGAAAACGTCGTTTTTGTTAAAAAGGTAAAACCTGGGACGAATGTTAAACCTTAAAAGGACAATTATCCAGTTTAAAACTACCTTGCCTTTAATCCGAAGCGAAAGCGCGATAGATATTAATGAAACTATAAGAACCACAGGTATCTTGTACCAGGCAAGCTGCATTGCCGGAGAAAATACGGAATAGACTATGGTGGTCCAGAATACAGGAACCATTAAGAGCAATATCTGAGTCAGGTTAAGGTTTCCCGCTATTTTATCCTCAACCGTTGTTATCTGCGCCGGTATTACAGTTGTTCTCATGCCGCTACCACCCTTCTTGGCGTCTTTATCGCTTTCTCAGCCGCCCTTGAAGCCGATGAGGCATTGTCCGTTGATATCACGTTTATTATCTGCCCGCCAAGCTTTTTAAATGTTCCGTTTCGAGAGGTGTATAAGACCATCTGCATCATGACAGACGGAGTCTTTAAAAGCGTTAAGAAAAGGCCGATTGCAACCGCAATTGAAATAAGGGAGTTGTTGGAGTTTTCAGGAAGAGTCAGAAAGGAAGCAGCTAGCTGGATTATTACAACATGGACAAAAACAATAAAGACGGTAACGATGTATGTTTTGACGGCAATTTCCGCAAAGTCCGAGAATTTAGGAACCATCCAAAGCAGGAACACAAAAGGAGACAAAACGGCTCCGAGGGAAATCATGATCAGTCTTGAGATATACAAAAGAAGCAAAACTATCGAAACTATGAGAAAAATAACCAGAAAAATTAGGGTTATTATGGGAGTTGTCCCGTTTGCTATGTTCTGAATTGTAATGGCGTTTGTTACCCAGGCATCGTTTAACCCGCCGGTTGAATCAATGACTCCCTTTACTAGGGCATTGGAGGTAATAATTGCGTAATTGGCCAGAAATAAAGAAATATTTGCTCCCAAAAAGGCCAGTCCGATTCGAGGCAACAACTGTTTTAATTCCGTTTCCTCAAAACCGAAAGTCGCAGCGCTCATAAAGTGAAGCCCGAGTAGCGCAACTACCAGAACAAATAACGAATCCGTTATTCCCACCATAACCAGCCAGAATTTTAGAATAACCGAATTGTTTAAAAGGGTTGGAGTTGTGGTTAAAAAGCTTATTATTCCGTCAACAATCGGCTTGGTTGAGCTTTCCACAATGTTTTGCATAAAACCCGAAACCGCGTCTATTAAGACCTGGGTCAGTCCGTCGCTTGGCTCAACGGAATTAACCGGAGATACGCTTATTGCGGTTGAATCACCAGTGGAAGTTGGAGAGGTTAAGGCGTTTTTAAAAACCGAAACAATCAATCCGGCAGCTAGAACTATTACCAGTCCGATTAAAGCGTTTTTGATGGTTTTCTTTGCGTGCTCTAAGGAATCGGGTTTTCCGGTTGAGGTAATGTAAAAGTAACCTCCCTTAATAAGAAAAAAGACCGCTGCTGCGGTCGATATTATCGTTATTATATTCAAAGTGTCGCTCGTGTAATTAGTAATTTCCGAGCTCACCGCAAGTGCCTGGCCAGGCAAGGCAAGAAATGACAGAAACGCCACTAATAAATAAATTAGTTTCTTCATAATTTAATAAAAAACAAATTATTTAGCCGCTCCAAAGGCAGTTGTCGCAAGCTGAGTCACAATATTAGACAAAACAAAAGACGCTAAAACTACGGTTAATCCGATTGCTGAATAAAGAATTGTTTTCTTTGATTTGTCCAGAGACTCGGGATTTCCTGAACTTGTTATATATCCTACTCCTCCCCAAACAAAAAAGCCTGCTGACAAAAGACCGGCTAATGTTACTAAAACTCCGATAATACTTTGCATAAAAGTTTGAACCTTTGTAACATCTGCGGAATCAGCATAAGCAGGGAAAGCTGCAATAAGTAAGCTCAGAAGAAATGATGAAACAATAATTGCTTTTTTCATAACGCCACCTCCTTTCACTCTAGAAATAGTAGGCAGGCCTATCAAAAAACCAAAAAAGCTGCCGGTTGGCAGCTCTTTAAACAAACTACAGGTTAAGTGAAAGTTTTATACAAGAAAAAAATACGAATGTCAATAGTTGAAAATTTTTCATTCCTTGGCAATTCTCTTGCAGTCGCTTTTCGTATTTGCAAATGTTGTTTTTAAGTAGTATAAGAAAATTAATGGAAAAGTTTTTTAATATAATTGGTTACGTTATCTTATTTGGTGTCCTTTTTTTAATGTTTGCTGGTTTTATCCTTAGTTTTATATTCCCTAATCAAGATCTCAAAAAAAACATGGTAGCGCTAGCAGAAATTTGTGAATTACCAATTAAAGATTGCTATGATGTAAATTTAACTTACGATATTGACTACGGTGAAGGAGAAGGTTATTTTAAGATTATAAACAAGATTAACTGGGCAAACGGTGGGCATTCTGATTTTCCAGACTGTTTTAAAAAAGAAAAACAAAATAAAATCCTATGCAAAGATGACCAAGATCGCACTTGGGAAATTGACTTCTTGAAAGATTAATGCAAAAAATGAGTAATTACCACGAACGCTAATTTATTCCGGGGAGCGGAAGTTAGAGATTATTTTATTACTTTATGTCCTTCAATCAAAATATTAAGTCCGCCTGAATATGTATCCTTAAGCCCTATGACTTCTAATTTATCTATTTCTAAGCTAGAGTTTTCGATGGCTCTAGTCATGTTTTCCCTTGTGTGAAATTAAAGAGTAGTATTTGTTAGGACTTTTCCTTCACCCAAATCAAATATTCCTATCAGGTAATTCTTATATTCTTTAAAAGATTTGTAGAAAGTTTTACGGACTTCGTAAGTATCAGGATTAGCTGTAATGATTAAAAAATGACCACCAGGTTTTAATATTCTATGTATTTCCTTGGCTGACTTTTTTAGATCTTTCAAATGTGACCAAACCCAGATCGATATTGCAGTATCTGTAGAGTTATTCTCAAGGGGAATGTTGTAAGCATCTCCAAGAATAAACTTCCTATTGGGAGATTTATAGAGTTTCCTAGCTCTTTCTATGAGAGTTTCTGATTGGTCAACTCCAACATATGTTATATATTTACTAATAAAAGTTGAGCAGATACCCTGACCGCATCCAATGTCCACAACTTTTTTCGGCTTGATAGTTTTTATCCATGTTTTAATTAGCGAGTATATTTCTTTTTCTCTACTTCCTTTGGGATTTTTAGACTCAACCCAATCGATCCATTCCTTTGCTAATTTTTGGTTGTATAGAATTTGATGCTTATCCATCTCAACGGAATTATATCAAATTAAGGCTAAATTTTACTATGTGGGATGAACCGACTTTTAGGGGATTGCACCCCTCTTTCACAAGGGTCAAGATGAACTCCTAAAGTCGCCCTTGCAAAATTCACCCCGCTTTTTTAATCCCAAGTATAGGAAGCAGCAGCTTCCTAAATATTAATTTTAAAAAGGAAGGAGGTGAACAAAATGAAACTATTAACAAACGAACTAAAAAAAGCACTTCCGGCTTTATACACTAAAGAAAACGAAAAAGACCCATTAGTAGTCTGCAAATTCTTTTTACCTATGACCAAATGGACATGGTATGCGACTGAATTTGACGGAAACGATACATTTTTCGGGTACGTTGCAGGAGATTTTCCAGAACTTGGATATTTTTCACTATCTGAGCTTGAAAAAGTTGAAGGTCCATATGGATTAGGAGTTGAGCGAGATAGGTATTTTGAGCCTACCAAGCTCTCTGGGATAAGAGAAGAATACGAATCCAAGCAATCTACTGATACTATTAATTTACGGGAAACTGCCTGAAGTTGAACGAGGTCGTGAGAAGCCTAAAAGGATCGGGAAACCGGTCCTTTTTTTATTCTACTTTCTGCCAAATATTTTGAGTACTTTTATTAAAGCGGATAGTGTCCTGTGTTGTGAGGAATAATGAAATGTCTTCAAAAGTTTTTGCAAGCTTTGCTTTACCGTAATGATTAATATGCTTTTTTCTCCGTTCATCAGGAAAGATAAAAAGAATTGACGGAAATTGACAGTTATCAGTATTTGCCTGCCAGCTTCCCTCTTCAGAATAAGTAATATATTTTCTGACTGAATACCTTGCTTCCCCTGTTGATTTCCTGTATTCATCAAACAGCTCTAAAAAATATCTGTCTGTTTCTTTGTTGTTGTTGCTAACTTCAATAAAAGCGTCCAGTTCTTTCGGTAAATAATCAAAACCCGTTATATCCTGTTGTGTGCAAAAATTCAATTTGGAATCTTTGTTTTGTCTTAAACGGAAAAACAAATAAGTGTCCATGATAGAAAGACAATGATTTATAAAAACACTAGTTAAGTCTTTTTCTTTGTAAATTCTGTTTAAGAAATTCTTATTGTAATTTTCTTTTTTTAAAACATGTCTCGATTTAGTGTCAAGACAATAGATGTAAGGTTTTGTAATATCTTTCGAATCGATAATAGTTGCTATATATTTTTTATCTCTTAAGTTTTTAAGCCATTCTTTTACTCGGTGCGGGTCTTTGTGGTTAAAGTATGTTTGAAGTTGGGAAATAGTTAAGAAGCGGAATTTATAGAGAAGAAGTAGTATTAGTTTTTGAGTTTTTGTAATTGGGGGAAGAGTTTGGCTTTTCATTTTATTTTTAGAATTTAGAGCAGAAGATTTTAATAGTTGTCAGGTTTTAGATCATTGTTTTTCGGTCATATTACATCCCCTTATATTTATATAAGTATAAAGAGTCTGTACTTTTGTTTTTTTTAGCTTCAATATTTCTCATATTTTGTACCCACATGTAGGTACATTTTTACTTATATATTACTTACAGGAAAACCATTTCCGGATGTAGTAACTTGTTGACTTCTAACACTCTCTTGTTCTTTATATTGATCGAAATTATTAACGGTTTGATGGTTAGTATTTATATATTTTATTGCCCAGTTTTTTCGTGATGCTTCGATAAGTTTCTCAATTTTTTTAACATCTTTTTTAAGAGGCATATATACTGTTTCGCCGGAAAAAGGTTCTTCCGGTTCAAGGGCAGAGATCTTAATATAGAAGTTGTACCTCGGAAGATTGGATATCTCTCCCCGCTCAACATAAGGAGCAAATTGATTAAGCATTAGCTCCTCATCAATATAATTGGCGCTCCTAAAGCAAACTACCGTGGTCACATTAGCCAGGATAACATTGACAATATTTTTATCATCCTGCTGGGAAGTTGACTGTTCGGCCAGAGTAACTCTTAATTTATATTTCCTGCCTTCAGAGAGCATCTTGGTAAATGAATGTGTTGCAAAGTTTTGGAACTCGTCTATGTATAAATAAAACGGTTTTCTTTTACTTTCCGGAATATTGGATCTTTTCAGAGCTGCCTGCTGGATTTTGGTCATGATGGTTGTTCCAAGAAGCCTTGATGTGTCTTCACCTAATTTGCCTTGAGAGAGATTGCAGATAACTATCTTTTTAGAGTTCATAATCTTACTGAAATTAATTGTAGATTCTGGTTGTTCAAGAATTCTTTTTGCTGTTGGAGAAAAGAGAAATCTTCCGATTTTTGCCGTAACTCCGCCAACCATTTTAACCACCTGATAGTCGCCGGCTCTTCCGAACTCATACTTCCAAAAGTTTTTTAAGTTTTCATCTTTAAGTTTAGCGATAACCTGTTTTTGAAACGGTGGATTATTCAATAAATCATAAACTGTAAAGATTGTTCTGTTCTCAACAGTAAATGCGGTATAAATAGCGTTTCTTAAAACGTATTCTATGCGGTGTGCATTTACGTACTCTTCTTTAGAAAACACTTTTCTGAATAACGAGATAACGCCTTCCGCAACTACTTCTTTTTCGAGCTCTTGCTCATCCTCATCCAGTCCAGGCGTTAACTCTAAAAGATTTATCCCAATCGGATACTTTAAATCAATAGGGTTAATAAAAACTAAATCATTTAATCTTTCTTTAGGAATGACTGAGATTAGATCATCCGCTGCGTCTCCGTGGGGATCAATAAATGCCATACCCCGACCCTGTTCAATATCATGCTTGGCCATTGAAAACATCATGGTAGTTTTACCTGATCCTGTCCGTCCGATAATATACATGTGTGTTTCCCGTTCTTCTTCAGTTAAACCAATATCAGTAATCGTCCCTCCGTAATTATTTTTTCCAAAGACAACATCATATTCATTTCCTTTCTTTAAAGAAAGAGGGGCAGGCAGGGTCTTACTGTGCGACTTAACCAGGTTTTCAGTATTAGTCATGCTGGTATATGGGAAATGATAAATGTCCGATATTTCGGATATAGAAAGAATTGATGTATCAGTTAAAGACAGCATTCTTTTCTTGAAAACGAAGAGCAGGTATTTTTTAACCTTATCTAAATTCAAATATTTCTTGCCCGTTAAAGATTGGTAGCCGTTTGAAGAGAAAGTCGAAAAAGAAGATTTAAACCCTTGCCCTCTTTCTAACAAGTCACCTTTATTTTTAAATGCCATAAATAGTTTTATTGATGATTCAAATAACGGTTGGTTAATCTTTGCGTCTATTGAGTTAACCGCTTCCATTTCGGAAGGTGATTTAGTCTTAGGCGCTCTGCATGAGTTATATAAAAGCCATTTCAAAAAGAAAGGTGTCTTTAAATACTTAACAACGTCGCCGTTAGAAGAAATAAGTTTTGAAATCTTTTTAGTCCCCTTATTTTTTGCCGGAGATACAACAATCTGAAGAGAAATTAATTCCCCAGGCAAAAGCTTGGTCATCTGTCCGGTCAGATATGCAATCGGATCATGTTTGTCTAATTCACTCTGTCTTTTAAGGGGAAAAGCAAAGTATTTAGAAAGTTTGAACTCCATTATTTTATAGGAGTATTTTCTTAAATCGCTATTTTTGGGCAAATAGTCATTGATAGATTTTACTTTTAAGTGAGGAAGGTATGACAAAAGACTCTTTTTTAAAGTATTAACCTGCTTGGAAGAAGTTCTTACAAGATACCTAATACCCTGACTTTTCGTTGAAACAATTTCCAAAGAAAACCTTGTCTTATTTCCTAATAACTTATCTTTAAGCGATCGCTGATTACCTAACGCATGAATAATCGAAAAAAGCTGGTCGGTGGTATATGACATTTTCTCAGTAAAAGAGGGCGGGGTTAATTCAAGAAGGACAGATTTCTCCTCTAATGATTTTCTTAGAAGATAAACCCTTCGAATGATAGCTATTACGAATGACAGGAATATAATAGCTAAAACGGGACGGAAAAATGAAAATATGGTTTGACCAAGAGAATCCCTAAGATGGGTTATATAGACAGTGAGTTGATGTAATAAGTTTCCCGCTCCAAACTGGCTAATGTTATTCATTGCCTCAAGGGCAGCAGAAATATTAGCGGTAGTATATCACAAGATAATTACTAAAATGGGAGAATATCAGAGGATTTAACCCGCAGAGCTTTGCAAATATATTCAATTATTGTAATGCTTGGATTTTCTTCTCCTCTTTCGATTCCTGCATAATAAGTTATCGAAATTCCTACAATTTTAGCCACATCTTCCTGCAATAGATTCTTTCTTTCTCTAATTTCCCTTAGCTTCTTCCCTATTTGTTCTTGTGTTTTTTTATTTACTTCTACTGTCATAGTTGTAGTATATATCATTTATTTTAAAATTCATTAGATATGTCAATTTTAGCTTCAAAAGCAACAGTTTTCATGCTTGACAACTACAACTATAGTTACTATACTATAACTATAGTTGTGATGAGATTTTAGACAAAAATGGTTAGTAAAGAGTTATTAGCTAAGTTTAAGAGTTTATACCAAGAGGAATTTGAAATTGAATTAACAGATGAAGAAGCAACCATGATGGCGAATGATCTGGTTAACTTAATGAGAATATTGCTAAAACCCGAGCCGAAGGAAAGTAACGAAGAAAGGACGGAGAATGAGACTCTCAGAGAAATTCGAATTTAGTAAGATTGATCAAATCTCAATTAACAGATATATGATTTATTGCCGAAAAAGCAGTGAATCAGATGAAAGGCAAATTCAATCACTCCCCGATCAGATAAAAACCGTAACTTCGTTTGTTCAATCCCGGGGATTAGAAGTTTTCGGAGAACCCTTGCAAGAATCCAGATCAGCAAAAATTCCCGGAAGGCCGGTTTTTGACGAATTGGTAAAAATGATTGAAGATGGGACTGTTAACGGGATCGTTCTCTTAAACCCGTCAAGGCTATCAAGAAATACAGTCGACACAGGAAGGATTATTTATCTTATGGACCAAGGGAAACTTCTTGAAGTAGTGACTCCTTACCAAACTTTTAAAAATAATCCTTATGACAAATTCATGCTTAATTTACTTTGCACTCAAGCAAAGCTTGAAAATGACAATAAAAGCGTGAACATAAAGGAATCATTAAGACTCAAAGCAGAACGTGGAGTTTTCCCAGGTAAAGCAAGACCCGGATATAAGAATAATCATGAAAAGCTGCAGGGATTAAGAGATATTTCTGTTCATCCTGTTTATTTTCCTTTAATGAGAAAGTTAATTGATTTTGCTTTAACTGGAAATTATAGTGTTGAAGCTTTAGTTAGAAAAGCAGATGAGTTAGGTATTAGAAGCTCAAAAAGCGGAAAACCTGTCTGTAAAAGCTGGATGCACAGGCTTTTAAGAGATCCGTTTTATACCGGACGGTTTATGTATGGAGGAAAACTTTATAAAGGTAATCATCCGGCTTTGATGACAGACGAAGAATTTAATCTTTTGCAAGACATTGTTGAAGGAAGAACGAAGGGTAGACAGCAAAAACATGATTTTGCCCTATCAGGATTGATCAGATGCGGTGAGTGTAGCTATTGCGTTACGGCTGAAAAACATAAAAAGAACTATAAAAACGGAACTTCTCAGGTGTTTGCTTATTACAGATGCACTAAAAGAGGTAAAAAATGCTCCCAGCCGTATCTGTCTGAAAAATTCTTAGAGGAGCAATTTATTTCGGAGCTTTTACAGTTGGAGCTTGAGCCTAAATTTGCCAAGCTCGCTTTGGAAGCATTAGATGAACTTGAAGAAAACGACGCTAATGTTAAAAAAAGCAGTTGTGAGGCTCTACAAACGTCTCTGGAAGGCGTTAACAAAAGGATCAACAATTTAGTGGAGCTTAAGATTTCTCCGGATAATTCGGACGGAGCTTTATTATCTGATCAGGAATTTGCGGATAGAAAAAGAGCTTTGCTAATTGAAAAGGACAAAATTATTCGACAGCTTTCCGAATCAGGTTCAAATGAGTGGGTTCAAATTGCAAGAGATCATTTTAATTTTGGGATTTTAGCAGCTAAGAGATTCAAAAAAGATAATCCTGAAGATAAAAAAATCATTTTTAGGGTTGTTTGCTCGAACCCGATCTTACTGGATCAAAAATTACAATATCAGCTTCGATATCTAATTTTTAAGCATAAAGAAGGGGTAGAAAAGACAAACGAAGGAAAAAGACGGTTCGAACCCGTAAATAGATTATCAAACCAAGCTAATCTAAATTATTTTTTAAAAAGTTCTGTATGGTGCGGACGAGAGGACTCGAACCTCCACGCTTTTTACGGCACAGCCACCTCAAGGCTGCGTGTATACCAGTTTCACCACGTCCGCGTTTAATTATTATATCAAATTTGTGCCCAAGGGGAGAGTCGAACTCCCACATCGTTACCGATACAGCGTCCTGAACGCTGCGCGTCTACCATTCCGCCACCTGG
>JAGVOB010000163.1 GCA_020052955.1 Candidatus Omnitrophota bacterium
ATAGGATTCGGAACTCCCAACGTCTCTTATGGTCATGCATACGGGCTTCAGATTTGCCGTGGAAATAGTGTTTCTATTACTTATGCGTAAGTCAGTAATCTTTCCTTGCTAAGCTTATCTTTTACATATCCCTGCATGGCCTTAGTTAAAGTTTTCCTTATATCTTTATTTCTAATACGAATGTCAAGGCTTTCGCAAATCCTTGGGCATCATTAGACTTAACCGCAATTCCCCCCAATTTGCTTTAATTATCAAAATAATAATATTCTACCTACCCGCCTAACTAACGGGACATTTTACTAATTACGGCGTTTATCTAACTTATGGAGTTAAACCATAATTTTCTCTTAATTTATAAACACTCATCCCTGTTTTCTTAGAAATAATTTATTTATCGCCGGTAAGTAAAATGCTTTTATGATTTTAAAAGTTCGCAGCAGCCTAAAGTCGTTGGAGTTAAAAACTAACCAGAGGTATATAAACGGTTCCACAATCATAGATAAAATAAAACAAATTATAGCCGCTATTTTCCCCAACATAGTTTTTCTGCATCGGACTAGTAAGCGAACTAAAGAAGATGGTAAAGTGGCGCTCATCCGGATATAGCGGTTAATCATCTTTGGCTCTGGTTCTGTATAAGATTTCATTCCTACTTCGGGAACCAATAAACCATCCTCTATTGCCTTATGCCGCAATTCAGTACCAGGAAAATAGTCCAACGAAAACAGATCAAGTTGAAATGGCCGTGGAGTACACAAGAGAATATCAATAGTCATGAGATGGTCAGTTTCTGTTTCGTAAGGATTATCAAGAATTACATCATACCAAGAAGAAATTTTTAATTCTGATACGGTCTTTGCTGCCCTGATAAAATCCTCAGAGGTTACATCCCGGCCATAAACCTCTCTATTTATACGGTCACTGCCGGTCTGAAGCCCCATAAAAACCCAACTTAATCCTGCCTTCTTTAATAAGACCAACTTATCCTCATTGATATGCTTCGGGGTAGTCCTGATTATAAAAGGGATATTAATTTCTTTTAAATACTGCTCAGAAAATTCAGTAAACCAAGTTCAATAATGAAGTGCAACACTTAGGATGCATCATAAAACAATCATCCTGAAAATTAACATATAATATGTTACCAAAATCATGTATTTCATTAATAATCTCATCAATCACAAATCTTGCGGATCTGCTGCGTAAATTATTTTTACCGTACAATGACCTCAACATTGAATTAGAGCAGTAGTGACACGAAAAAGGGCATCCCCTGGACGATAAAACAGAAAGAAAAACACCCCGATATCGTCCATATTTTCTATACATTACAGGTTTCTTAATAGACAGTATTTCGCCTTGATGAACCACGTACATATATTCAGGTAGATGTCTAGGATAAGGTAAAGCATCTAAATTCTGGATAGGCTGCCTCACTGTATTATTTACCACTCGATCGTTTTCTCTGAATGAAATGCCAGCGACTTGTGTAATTTTACCCGATTTACTGCCATCTAAAATCCGAAGCAATTCTAGTAGTGTTTCCTCACCTTCTCCTCGGACAACAATATCTGAAACCGTTAAACAAGACTCTGGATCGGCGGTAGCATGAATACCTCCAAAGAAAAACGGAACAGTTGTAAGCTTGGTTCTAAGAAGATTAGCGAAGTCTCGTGCCCTCCTAAACTCATAACTCATTGCGCTAAAACCAAGCACGTCTGGCCTGCATTGAATAATATAATCAATAGCTGCTCTAATATTATTAGTTTTTGTGTTTGGAATAAGCATGATTGAGCTATCATACCCCTTAGAAATTATATAGGCATGCAAATATTTTACTCCGATGATATCGCTATTCTCTTGAAAAGAAACAAAAATTACTTTCATTTAATATTTATTCTTTTTATCAGTTTTATCATGGCAATTGATACTTTTTATTACCCCTTTATTTTCAAAGCCTTATATGAATTCCTCCAGATTATTTACAAAAAAAATCCTTTTCCTCTTTATAGGCTATACCTATGGGCGTGTTTCTGCGGACAACCAATTCGTACCATAACCTAAAAATATTCACCGCTGTTTTAAATAACCTTTTAAGATTAAAAAACTGCGACCTGCCATAGCTGCGATTGTAGTGATGAACCGGAAAGTCCACAAAACGATAACCGGCCAGTTCTAATTTCTTTACCAGCTCCAAACAGATAACTCCGCTATTGTGATGGAGTTTTATATGTTCAAAAACGCGGCGATGGATAAGACGGAAGTCGCAATCCACATCGCGGGTATGAAAGTTAAAAAGCAAACGCATAAGCCGGAGATAAATAATCCCTATGATTATCCGGTGAAAAGGATCACTTCTTCCTATCTTGTAGCCATTCACAACATCAACGCCATCCTGCATAACCTTAAAGAACTTGCGCAATTCAAATATATCATACTGACCATCACCGTCCGTGTAAAAGATCAGGTCCTTAGTAGAATTCATAAAACCGGAACACAAAGATGCGCCATAACCCATATTAGCCTTATGAAAAATCAGCCTCAGTTTCGGGTATTTATCTTTTAAGACCTGAAGTAATTCCCGGCTGCCATCCGTTGAACCGTCATCAACCACCAGAATTTCATAATCAACAGTAAATTCACCGGCCACTACATCAGCTTCAGCAACCAAAGTAGCTATCGTCCCGGCATCATTATAACAGGGGAAAAAGATAGAAAGGCTGTTTTTACTCATATTTCTCCAATTTGTATAAGGAATATAACCCTTTATTATATCTCAAGTTAAGTATTTTTGCAATTTTATTATTTCCCAAAATACGCCCCTGGCCTTGCACATTCAACATAACATAATCCACCCGGTATCTTCTCAAAAGAGATAGCGGGTCATGGCCGGCTAATTCCAGGTACCGCTGCTTTAAGGCGTTAATGTATGCGTCGTTCTTTTCCGCTGTCCCTCCATAGCGTGGATGAACCTGCATGCCTTTAAAAAGTCCGCCATCCATAAATTTAAACAGTTTTTCCGCTTCTGAAGCGCTATAGCCGAAAAAATATAAGGCAAAAAGATACCTCTCTTCCACCTCCTTATCCTTCATTGCCGAAGTGATAAAGAAAGAGTCGGATATATAAGGGTAATTTTTAGTAAAGACACTGATCATCCGTTCCTCTTCCAGGTTAAAAGGATCAGTTAAGATTACCGCGTCCGCGGGGATTTCCTTATGGATATCCCGTAAAATTCCTCCCATGCCCTGCAAGCCACGGAAGACGCCGCTTCTGGCGGAATAATATAAGTTTTGCTGTATTGTACCCAGAGCCAAAAATAAAAAACACGCCGGATAAAATAAAAAAGCGAAGTTGAGTAACCTTGCTTTTTTATTTTTCAATATAAATGAAGCGCAGGTAAAAAGGCAAATAATAATAAATGCTTTATTGGTATAGCTTTGCCAATGCATCGGCTCGACTGTTTTTCCGGTGATAACCTGCTGGTTAAGGCAAATTAATCCTCCGGCCGCGAAAGAAATCATATAATAGAGATACTCTTTTTTTTCTTTAAAAACAAAACGCATGATGACTAAGAAAAATAGAGTAATAATTTCCATAATGGGTAACATATGCTGATGAGTATACAAGCCGCCGCCGCGCAAGAAAATTTCGGAAAAATAAGGAAGGCTATTAAGGGCCGCCGCGCTCAAGAGATATGGAATACCGGCTATGAATGAAATAATATAGATAAACAGGAAATTCTTTGCGTGATCAAGCCTTTTCCGAAATAATTCAATAATCAATAGTGCGAATAATCCGGCATAAATAAAAGTCCAATAATAAACACTGGTATAAAATAATAATCCTGCCAATATTCCGGACGGCACAACAAAAACATAATCCTTTTCTATGCAAACCTTAGAGATAAAATACAATGTTAAAATAAAAGGAATAAAATGGAATTGCGGACTAATGGGACGGACAAAAAACAAGGCCTGGTTAAAATAACCGGGCGATAAACTGAAAATTGCCCTGAAATCGGGGGTAATCCAATAATAACCCAGGGTAACCGAAAGCGATACCAAAATTCCGGTTTTAAACGAACTGCCAAGGTTTTTAACCAGAAGATAAATAAGAAAGCAAAGTAAAACAGGAAAGAGAAAAGTTGCCGCTATATCAACCTGCCAGGCATTTAAACCAAACGCCTTCCCTAATAAACCCTCAACAACTTCTGCCAGAGGAGGCTGGAATACGGGGTCGTTCTGATGCCCGTAAACCCCGACGTTTGCCAAACGCAGGTCATTGCGATAAATTACGCCAGCAATCCGGCTTAAGTATACGCTTTCATCGGACGCGCCCATAAGAGGGATGCCTTTAAAATTATGGCCTAATTCACAGATGAATCTGATGTCGGGATAAACATGAACCAGCCCCACAGCGATAAAAAATATAGACAAAAACAATACTTTTCTTTTATCCATTTAAATCCCGCTATTCCATCAAAATAACTCTTATATTATGAAATTCTTTAGTGCTGATTTCCTTCAGGCCGCAGCGATTGAGAAAATCATAGGCAATTTTATTACCTCCGAATATCTCCGCGTTTCCGTAACAACGGATAAACCATATTCTTTTAAATCCTCTCAACTGCTCCTTTACTTTATCCGTATCGCTCTCCGGCATAATATAATATCCCGAAGTCAGGGGATCCCTTTTTAAAAGATTATCATGAATGCTAAAATACGGTATACCCAAATTCTCCCTACCCGGCAGGCGCTCAAGCATAACAGTGCAATCTCCGTCCTTTATATTTCTGCTTAAATATTCCAATGCCTCATTGCCCTCATATATCGCAGTGACCGCCATAGGTATCCTCGCGCCATACAGAAAAATAAAGAAAACTAATAGGGTTAACCCTGTTTTTTTGTATCTTGCAATTAAGTTATAAAAAAAATAGGCAACCAGGATTAGAAAAACCGCGTGCGGCGCCGCGAGATACCTTGCGTTAGGCAAGGTCTTTAAAATTTTGGCTATTGCCCAGGAAAAAACGACGGGCATTAAAGAAAAAAACGGCAGGAACCATGCAATCTTGGGATCAAAGTGAAATTCACGCTTGAGCCATTTTATGCTAAATAACAGAAACAAAAATAGCGCTGCTATCGTCAGAATAAACATTAAAATAAGCACTGGCAAACTAAAATGATTCCTGATCCCTTCCGGATAAACCATAAAGAAATAATCCATCCCGAATAGGGAAGAAATATTGCGCGAGTATATGCCGAGGTCGAATCCGGCTATCTTAAAGCTAATCTTTTCCCAATGCAAGGATAACGAAGAATTTTTGTTGGAGAATTGTAAAACGAAATTTTTTATCCAGGGAATAAACAATATAAAAATATAGCACTGGACAAATACCCACTTTTTAAGTACACCTTTTTCCTTTAAATTAAAAATAAACACATAAATTGACTGACAGAGAATTAGAATGAATGAAAAATAAAAAGTGTAAATACTGAATACTGCTGATAGAAAATATCCGTGCCAGGCCAGTTTTTTGCCTTTATTTTTGATTATTAAAAGCAAAAAATAATTAGATAAAAGCATCCAGAAGGCTGAATCAATATAATTGCGGATAAACTGCGATAGAGAAATAAGCATCGGTGATATCGCTCCCAAAAACAATGCCAATAAGGCGACTTTCTCATTAAGGCATTCCCTGGCGATAAGATAAATCATCAAAAGCGTACCCATCCCAAAAATAATAAAATAAAGCCTGATAAAAATCTCATTCCTGCCTACCTTCATCCAAAGATGAAGAAGCAATGAGGTCAATGGCGGATTCGCGTCATTTTTAACCAGGCTGGGGATAATGTCAGTAAGCTGTTTAGAAGCTGAACTCATGGTTATCGACTCGTCGCCAAAAAAACCCCTCTCTAAATTGAATACCCTTAAAGAAATGGCCAACAAGAACAAAGCCAATATTATAAGGTGAGTTTTATTTTTCATCTCAATTAAAAGAACTGACCCACTAACCTACCGGCATATTCCACCGAGGCATTTAATACTGTGGGCTCAGGATAAATCTGGGCAGTACACATTAGATAAAGATTCTGGACTGGAGATTCAAAAGACGGAATTAATTTAGCATAATTAAGCGAATGCAGCGGTTCAACATTTGTTTTCCTGGTAAGGCTGATATCTAAAACCAGTTTTTTATCAAAGCCAGGGCAAATCTTCTTTAAATAAGGTATGTAATAATCTAAAAGCGATTCTTTATCAATATTTAAAAAACTATCTCCCTTTAACAGATACTTGCTGATATAAAGCACATACCCTTTGCCAAAGTCTTCAGGCGGGTATAAGGCATCAGCCCCGATAATGCCGGTAAAGGGAAAACCGGCTTCAGCAATATTAAGCTGATAATAAGGGCTAAACCGCTCTTTTAGCCTGAGTATCAGAGAGATATTATCAAGGTACCTTATTCTGGACAGGGCATTGGCATATTCCCCGCAATCTTCCGGCAGAAGATTATGAAAATCAGCCAAAGCTATGGTGGAAATTATCTTATCGCAAACTAATCTTTCCCTGTTATTTAAAAGTATGCCGGATACGCGGTTCTTATCGGTTTCGATTTTCTCTATCTTGGAGTTTTTAAGAATCTTTACCCCATCCAGGATAAGCCTCTTCTCCAGGGCATCAAAAAAAACCTTGAGACCGCCCCTCATTGAATACACGCTTGAGCCGGTGTTTCTATTGCGCAAAGCGGACAGCCGGTTAATACGAAACCACATATCCGTAGCAACTACCTCGTTGCTGGCCGGGCCAAACTTAGCATTCATTATGGGTTGCCAGATTTTTTTGTAATTTCCTTCGCCGCTTGTGCGCGTCAGCCATTCTGCGGCAGTAATCTCGTCTAATTTCCGCCAGTCCCTGATAGCCTTGCTTTGGAGTATCAACATGCCCAGCCTGAAACGCTCGCCCCAGGAAAGCGGTGGAAAACTTAAAAATTCTTTCGGGGTTGATATAGGATAGAGTTTCCCCTTTTGAAAAAAACCCATTTTTGTGTTTATCGCTAATAGCTTATCCTCTATTCCCAGCTCTTTAATCAAGTTCAGGAGACAAGCATCCCTATTGGTTACGACATGATAAAAGATCCCAACATCAAATTCTCCTAATTTGGTCCAGGAGGCATTACCTCCTAATTGGGCATCTTTTTCTATTACCGTAACTTTATGGCCTTTTCTTTTAAGGAAATATGCCAGGGTAAGCCCCGTAATACCTCCCCCGATTATGGCTATCATATCAAATATCCTCTTCTTATTTATAAACGAATGATTTCTTAATGATCTTGGCTATTGATTTAAAACCGGTAAAGTATTTTTTAGCGTCCGAAAATGAGCGGATGCGTAAAAGAAATCTTAAAATTGTAGCCGGGGAAAGGTAAAATGACCTTACCGCGTAATTATATAGCTCTACCATCCTCTCTTTGCCGATTTTAGGATTAACATATAAGGGATTGGTCTGGTCCATCCACTGGCGGTAATCCTGCCATTTGATTTTTTCTACCAACCCGCCTTCTTTTTTGCAGATATCGTAAAGTTCAGTCCCTGGGAAAGGAACGGGAAGGAAAAATACCACGGTATCAAGTTTAAGTTTTTTGGCAAATCTGATGGTATTTTTTACCATCTTCTCATCTTCGCCGGGAAGGCATAAAATAAAAGAGCCAATGACCTGTAAACCCGCCTTTTTAGTCATCCTTACCCCTTCAATATTCTGTTGTAAGGTAACTCCTTTGCGAATTATTTTCAGGCTCTCTTCATTGCCTGATTCCAAACCAAAAGCCACTCCCCAGCACCCGGCCTTTTTCATTAAGGACAAAAGGTCAGGGTTAATCCGATCAACCCTGGTATAGCAGGTCCAGGATAAATTTAATTTCTCGTCTATTAACCTCTGGCATAATTTTTTGGCAAAATCCATATCTATAGTAAAAGCGCTGTCGTGGAATAGAATCCCCTTCATGCCATATTTTTCCACCAAATAACGAATCTGGGAAATACTCTTATCAATACCATCATGGCGCACTTTTTTACCGTGGATACGGGAATCGCAATATACGCAAGCGTAGGGACATCCCCGCTGGACCAATAATCCGTAAGTCGGCAGGTCCCGGTAATTAGACGGCGGAGGCACATAACGCTCAACCGGCAACAAATCAAACATTAATTCCGGCAGCTGACTTAAATCTTCTATCAATGGCCGAGGAGGAGCCTGATATGACTGGTTGTCTTTCCTAAAAACTATACCTTTAATATTTTCGTAATCAAACCTGCCGGCCTGGATAAATTCCAGCAATTCCCTAAAGGTATATTCGCCTTCACAAAAAACTACAAACTCCGCTTCCGGGCAGGCCTTTAGCGTTTCGCTCGGAAAAAGCGTGGGGTGAATACCGCCTAATACTATCTTACAGTCAGGAAGGATCTTGCGGCAGATCTTGGCAGTCGCGAATACCAAATGGGCTAATGCGGTATAACAATTTCCCAGGCCTATAACATCAAACTTTTCAGCCTTGAGATAATCCGCGAATTCATCTTTAGACATCCCCAAAGTAGAAGCATCGCAGATCTTAACATTGAAACCGCTCTTAATACTAACACCGGCTATGGAAAGCAGGCCCAGCGGCATATAAGCCCCTGCCCCATCTTTATACTGGCCCCATAATTCTTCCGCAGTCGCGACCGGAGTAGCTAAAAGAACTTTGATCTTCTTCATGTTTATCCTTTTTTAGCCACAATAGCCACGGGCAGGTCAAGCACTTCTATATCCATAAATCCTTCCTGACGATACCACTCGGAGACTTCTTTATTGGTATGGTGGGTCTGATATTTTGGTGAATACCAGTCATAGATAACCTGAGCGCACTGACTCCAGGAATTCTTGGGAAAACTGGTTTTGCTGAAAGTCGGCACAACTGACAAAAGAGGCACTGCCAGATAACAAAAAAATTCCAGCAAGCCTGCCGGCATCCGGGTAGTAAAAAATCTGATAGACTTCTGGGAGATCTCCCATAAAAAACCCTTCTTAGGATAAAGCCAAATATCCAGATATCCACCCTTCTTAAGTATTTCTGCCAGCCGGGTGAATGCCTTGCGGGTATCAGGCGTATGATGAATTACCCCATTACTCCAGATATAATCAAAAACCCCTCTTTTAAACGGAGGATTTATAATGTCACCCTGGACTATACAGGCGTTAGAATATTTTTCCACCCTGTATCTCGCTATCTCAACCCCGCTGCCTAAATCCAAGCCTACTGAATAGGCTCCAAATTCAGCCATAATTTCGGCAAACCTGCCGTGCCCGCATCCGCCGTCTAAAGTAAATTTTCCCTTGAGATACCCTGGATTAATCTTTGAGCCCGCGTAATCAAGAAAGAATTTCTTACTCTCTTCTCTGGTCCTACCGAAAATAACCTCATCCCTGCCCCATCTCTTCCACTGGTATTCGAATCTCTGCTGGACCTGACTGGACTTTACATCTTTACCTTCAGTTTTATCCAGACGATAGTTATCAAGAAATCTGGGCACAGCGTTTATAATCGGGTAGATAGCACCACAAGAGCAGTTAATTTTACCAGAAACTATTTCAATATTGTTTTTCTCTTCTATTGTAAGTTTTAAAGACCCTTTTCTGCAAGCAGGGCAATCTAACAACGTCATCACAAATTCTCTCATTATTCTGCTCCTCTATTGATCAATAAACTGCTTAAACCATAATTCTAAGCATAATAATCCCCATATTTGCCGGTCAAACTTCCTCTCTTTGCTGATTAATCCCTCAATGCCCTTGATATTATAAATACCTCTTCTTTTTGCCTTATTATCCAGCAAGACATCCCTGATAAATGCATTTAATTCCTTTTTAAACCATTCGGATATCGGCACGGGAAAACCCATCTTATCTTTTCTAAAGAATATTTCCTTCGGGATTACCCCTTTAACCGCTTTTCTGAAAATGTATTTATTTAATCCATTTTTAAGCTTGATTCCCACGGGGATAGAGGATACGAATTCAGCTATCCTGTTATCCAGGAGCGGGACTCTGGATTCCAGAGAAAAACTCATGCTTGTCCTATCCTCTACATGCAAAAGCGCGGGCAGTAAAGTCTTGAGGTCAAAATGGATCATTTTATTAATATAGGATTTAGTTTGAGGTAAATTAAACAACTCCTGATAATCGCCGAAGATATCGTATCTCTTAGCGTTATCCAGCAAATTCGAAGAATAAACCTTCCGGGCATCCTTACCCCTGTTAATTAAATCAAAATAACGTTTATCCATACTGTCAAAAATACCGCCGCTCCAAAAAGACTGCATTAGCGGTTTGTAATTTTTGAGGACATGCAGGTTAGGCAAGAGCGATTCAAAGCTTATTAAATCCCCGACTTCTTCGTTACCCTGAAAAATAGACTCTTTAATAGACTGCTCCAGGTAAGCTATCAAATACCTGGCATAACCGCCAAATATTTCATCTCCTCCCTGGCCGCCTAATACAACTTTAACATTCTGGCTTGCAAGTTTTGAGACAAAAAACTGAGGGAACACTCCGGGGCCAGCCAGAGGTTCATCCATCATATAGATAATTCTGGCTATGCTCTGCTTAAAATCTTCAGCGGTCGGCCGGATTTCAAAATATTTAGACTTTATATAGCGGCTTACTTTTCTGGCATAGGGTGTCTCATCATAATCCCGGCCATCATCAAAAGCGCCGCTAAAAGTCTTTATCCTGCCGTTTGAATTTTTGGATGCAAGGCAGCTTACCACGCTGGAATCTAATCCCCCGCTAAGATGAGCCCCCAATGGCACGTCGCTTCTTAATTGCAGCCTAACCGAATCTTTGATAAGCGCTAAAAGTTTATCCGCGAAATAACTTTCATCATGGCTATGGTCTATATTACTAAAATCCAAATCCCAGTATTTAGTAACCGAGAGCCTGGGCTTACGGTTAATGTTCTCTAAAACCAAGTAATGCCCGGGCAATAGTTTTTTGACATGCTTAAAAAAAGTCTTGTCGCCTAAGCAGAACTGGAAATTAATATAATCGTATATCGCTTCAGGATTTTCTTTTTTGCAGGAAGGCCTGATGCCTAAAATTGCCTTTATTTCCGAAGCAAAGATAAATTCGTCTTTATTAAATACATAATAGTAAGGTTTTATCCCAAAATAATCGCGGGCAGCAAATACCCTGTTTCTTTTCTTATCGTATATAGTAAAGGCGAACATGCCATTTAACTTAGGCAGCATTTTCTCGCCATATTCCTCATAGAGATGGATGATAACTTCCGTATCCGAATGGGTCGTAAATTTATATCCGCGGGAGATTAGTCCTGAACGTAATTCAACATAATTATAAATCTCTCCGTTATAAACTATCCAAAGGCTTCCGTCCCGATTAGACATCGGCTGGTGCCCGGTTACAAGGTCTATAATGCTTAAACGTTTATGGACAAACCCGACATTCTCTAAAAGTAAGAAGCCTTCGTCATCCGGGCCGCGGTGGTGGAGTAAATCACCCATTAACTTCAAGCTCTTGGGGTTTATTTTTCTTTTATCGCTGGATATTATTCCGGCTATTCCGCACATGTTTTCTTAAGATATTCCCTAATTTTTTTCCTATACCCGGTTCTCCATCCGCCCCAGGGCCAATAATAAAAAATAGCCAGAGTGAAATATCCAAAAGTAGTTATACTGCCTACCATTTTACTCTTTGACTTCTTCTGGTCATAGCGCAGGGTAAAGGGAATTTCCGTGAATTTAGCTCCCAGCATTTTTAATCTGATTAATTTTTCTAAAGTACAGGTAAAACCCAGGCCTTTTAGCTGTATAAAATTATTTCCGAATATATCTATCGCCGTTTTTACAACCTTTGCCCGGTAAGCCCGGAAACCGCAGGAATACTCCCTGACACCTCTTATGGGAAAAATTATCTTCATGAATATATTCGCGCACAGGGAAACAAAAGCTTTGTAAACGCTTAAGCCCTTCTGCCCCCCTCCCGGCTGAAAACGCGAAGCAATTACCACGTCAAAACCCTGATCCAACTTGGTGAACAAATCAGAGAAAAATTTAGGCTCATGTGTATCATCGCAGTCCATCCTGATGATCACGTCATCAGGATGCGACAGTTCCGCGGCCATCTCAAAAAGGTCTCGCGACGTTTCCCCCAGGCCGCGGTTTATCTTATGGGTTAATATTTCCAGCGGCATCTTCCCGCAGAATTCCTTCAGGATTTCTCCGGTGTGGTCACGACTGCCGTCATTACAAACAAAAAGCCTATAATCCTTTTTGAGTGTTTTAAAAACATGGTTTATCTTCGGCAAAAGCGCAGACAAAGACCGCTCTTCATTATAAGCCGGCAGCAATACATAAATCATATTTTTACTCCCATCACGGTAATTTTATTCTCGAAAATCTTAATCTCCCGGCCTTCCAGAGCAGCAGCCTTTCGTAGAAGATGGCTTCCACATTCCGGACAAATCAAATAATCCAGTAATTCTTCTTTCATAATAAATCACCTGCCTTTTTTGTCCTTAGCAGATTAGATATAGCCGCCCCTACGGGTATAGTTAGAATCAGCTCTATCGGCAGCCTGAACCTGAAATCGTAATCTACCAGAGTCAGGGCTATAAGAAATACCTGTGATGCAAGACAAGTCAATATTAAAACGGCAAAAGGCCGCTTTTTTACCCATATTAAAATCAGACCCATAATGCTAAAAGTATAAATAAACCCGTAAAATAAAAGATTAAAGATATTGTGCCTTAAGGAATACTCCGGCACCCAGGGATTAAACAGGGTATAAATCCGGGCAGCCACTAAAGAAATGAATTTAGGTAAATTTTTCCTGAAATAAGAATAGATGTCTTTAAGCCTGATTTGAACAGGGACATTATCGGCCTTAGGTATGCTTAGGCCCGGCGGTAAGGTAATCCTGGCAGAATAAAACCTGATGTGCCCCTGGCCTTTTTCCAATTGAGGCATTTGGTCGATATACAAAGACATCTGCAGGAGTTCCTGGGGGTAATCCTGAGCAATAACCTTATTGATCTTAGTGTTGAAATTAGGCAGGATCATAATGATCGCGGCCAGAATAACGGTATTAATTATAAAAAACAACGCAGCATGGTTTTTTAAAAAAAGTTTTTTAAACCCCAGCCACTCCAGGCAGAGCAGCATAAAAATCGAGAAAGTTATACCCAAGGGCCTGCTGACAGGCATAAGTATTAAAAATACGATCAATAGTAATAAATACCGGGGTTTTCTTTTTTTCAAAAACAAACTGAATAAATAAATACTTAAAGACATAATTAAGAGAAACGCCGCTTCGGTAGTGACAAATGGCGTCCAATAGACCAAGACTATCTGAAACGAAGCAGCCAGGCCGACTATAAATGCCGTTTTCTCCTTAAAAAACAAACGGGTTGCCAAGAATAGAAAAACCACACTCAACGCCCCTAGGAAACAGTGAAAAATACTAACCGGCCAATAATGATGGCCGAAAAAACGGTAAAATAAAGCCAGGTACCCTAAAAAAGTAAATCTGGTTGCGCTAAGCAGCGAGGTTTCGGTACTGCTACCAACGGCCATTTTTAAAGCCAGGGGATCATAATAAAAAACCGTGTCGGCTGTAACAAACTTCTGTAGATTTCCGGGAAGATTGTTAGAGGCGATAAAATAAAATAAAAGCCTTATCGCCAAGGCTATAAAAAACAGCAAAATTACGGTTTTAATCTTTGGCCTGTCCATTATTTTAATCTTTTTTTAATTCCACGCTCATAAACATCCCAATAAACCTGTTCAAAGGCGATAATATATACTCCAGCCCCTTGACCGGCTGATAGGCCCAGGAAGGCAAAAACTGCCTCAACGATAGCCCTCCGCTGATTAAATAACGCAGCGGTGTATGTAATTCTATCTTTTTTATCCGCAGTCCAGGAAATTCGTTTTCAAATATTTTTCTATCCCGGACAAAAATTATCCAGCCTAAAGCGTTATTAGCTGTCGAGAGACGGCCTTGCTTATCCATGTCCCACCCGGCCTTAAGAGCAAAATCTTCGTGATGGAATTTTTGGTAAATGAACCGCGACCATAAGGTATTAGCTGGTTCAACCATTAGGATTTTTCCTTCGGCCTTAAGAGAACGGCTTAATTCCCGTAGGAAAAGCTTAGGTTTTTTGATATGATGCAAGACGTTTAGCATAAAAAATCCGTCAACCGTATTATCCTGAAACGGCAAGCTCTCTGCGGAAAAACATAAATCAATATTATCAACCTTTACCACATCGGAAGTAACCACAGTTGGTATAACCTGCTTAATGAAACCTCCACCGCTGCCCAGCTCTACCAGTAAGACATTGCCGAAATTGTTTTGAATCTTTTTAAATTCTTTGTAAGAATCAAGGTAAATTTTTCTTAAAAAACCTTTGCGCAAAATTATCCCTGAGTGCAGCCGGGTTACCGCGACACCATCTAACTCCTTTATTTCTTTAGTTTCCGGTAATTTCAACCAGTCTATCACGCTCATTGTTTAAATCTTATTAAATAACATATTAAAATATAACCCCATTAGCTTAGGCGCCCAACAAGGCATACTGGTACATTTATTCAAGCTGAATAAACCTTCTGAGGATTTAATAAACTGTTTGTAATCGCTGACGTGATGGGCTTCTATATTATTGAAACCGATTAAAGTAAAAATCATCTTCATTAAGTTGTCTACCCGCGGTATGCCTACTAATAATTGGCCGTTTTGACGCAAGAAGCCGGATAACCTGATTAATATCGGCCTTAAATCTTTAATATGTTCAAAGACCGAAATCGCTATGATAAGGTCAAAACTATCCTTAGGGTAATCTACAGTCAAAATATCTGCCCTACTCAAATTTGCCCGGACTCCCAAACCGCTTAGGCTGGTAGTTATTTTTTCTGGGTCAGATTTAACATCTACTCCATAAACATTTTTAGCCAATTGATTAAGCGTCGGCAGTAAAATACCGCTGCCGTATCCTATCTCCAGCACCGATTGATAAGGCGGTTTCAACAGCGAAAGCGCCTGTTTAATCCGATTATGGTATAAAACCCCTACTATCGGCCGGTAATAATAATCCAAGGGGTCATCTTTATCAACCGGCTCTAAAACCCCTTTGGGTGGTAAATCAAAAAAAAATCTATTTTTCACTATATCATCTTCAATTTCTTAAGCGCAACCGCGGACATTCTTAAAAGCAATAGCCCATGTCTGAAGCGGCTTATCTGAGTAGATCCGTAGGTGCGGGCGGTATACCTTACCGGTACCTCAACTATCTTGAGATTCTGTTTTGCCGCCCCGAAAATCAGGTCAAAGTCGCCGAAAGGGTCAAAATCGCCGAAAAATTTACGGTTTTCTTCTATTTTTTGATAATCCCTGCGGAATAAAACCTTAGTACCGCAGAGAGTGTCTTTTATCCTCTGCTCTAAAAGATAGGAAAATAATGAACTAAAAAATTTATTTCCCAGCAGATTAAGAAACCGCATCGCCCCTTCTCCTACTGAATAAACCAAGCGTGAACCCATAATTAGTTCGCCCTTGCCTTCTACTAAAGCCTGGTAAAATTTGAGGAGGTCTTCAGGAGGAGTTGTCAAATCCGCATCCAGTATCATCAAAATATCCCCTGTGACCTTAGAAAATCCTTTTTTAACCGCATCGCCTTTGCCGATACCATCCTGGACAAAGACCTTTATATCTTTTCCAGGAAACTCCTTTATCTGTTTATTTATCTCTTCTAAAGTCCCGTCCTTAGAATGCCCTTCCACGAATATTAACTCATTGTGACTTCCTAACTCAGGCATTTTTTCAATAACATGCCGTATATTACCTCTTTCATTTCTGCAGGGCACTATAATCGAGCAGGCATAATCGTCATTATCATCATTACGGGCGGGTCTGGGCCTGGCGACAACAA
This sequence comes from Candidatus Omnitrophota bacterium, assembly GCA_020052955.1. Classification (GTDB taxonomy): domain Bacteria; phylum Omnitrophota; class Gorgyraeia; order VGKN01; family VGKN01; genus JAGVOB01. The sequence continues at coordinate 15,977 of JAGVOB010000163.1, forward strand.
ACTCGATTAAACATAATTTGGAAAGTAACGGTAAATTAGCAAGAAATCTATTGAAAAAAGTTGAAATGAAAGGGATATGTTTTGGCAATAGAAACTTGTAGCCCTTCTTTATCACTTCAAAGTCGCTTAAATATAACAGGTTCTCAATATCGCAAAGAGAGAGCCAATTTTGTAATGGCTGGAGTGTTTTTAATCTTAATTTCTCGGATAGCTTAAGAATAGGCTCCCACAGATAATTATAATAAGTTATGATCACTCTGGTCTGAGGGCCGGATATTTTCTTTAATTGATTAAAAGTTCTCTGCACATCCAACAAACAACCTATTAGATCAGATAGAATAATGTAATCGAATCTTTCTTCGACGGTTATATTTTCCGCGTCTTCAACCCTGAATTCAAGATGTGGAAATTGTCTTTGGGCAATCTCTACCATTTTCTGACTAAAATCTATGCCCATTCCCCTTGATGGCTTGACAGAATTTAATAACTCCGCTGTTCCGCAGCCAATTTCTATAACAGATGAACTCGGGGGAATTAAAAATCGCAGGTATTTCTCTAATTCCTGATAATAGTACTTATTCCTGGCCTTCCATTTCAATCTATCTTTTGCCGTTTGGTTAAAATAATTTATTATATCTTTTTTATCCATTTATTTTTAATAAAAATACTATTCTTTATAATTTTCTCTATACCACCTGTAAGTAGCCTTGAGGCCATCTTCTAATTTTACTTTCGCATGCCAACCAAGATTATCCAAGCGGCTTATGTCTAATAGCTTGCGTGGCGTCCCATCAGGCATAGAGGTGTCAAAAACTAAATCTCCCCCATAGCCTGTTACTTCTTTAACCAATAATGCTAAATCTTTAACAGAAATATCTTCCCCCCATCCCACATTAATAATCTCACTACTCATATAATTATCCATTAGATATAGACATGCATCCGCTAAATCATCGACATAGAGAAATTCTCTACGTGCAGATCCTGTCCCCCATACCACGGCAGAGGATAATCCTCTGATTTTTGCTTCATGAAATTTTCTAATTAACGCCGGTATGACATGCGCGTTCTCGGTATCGAAGTTATCATTTATGCCATATAGATTAGTAGGCATTAATGAAATAAAATTAGAGCCATACTGCCGATTATAAGATTGACACAGTTTTATACCGGCAATTTTAGCAATGGCATAAGGCTCATTAGTGGCTTCTAACCTGCCAGTAAGCAAATATTCTTCATTAATTGGCTGAGGGCAATCCCGAGGGTATATGCAAGAACTTCCTAAATACAATAATTTTTTTACGTTACACCTATAACTCGCATTAATTACATTCGCTTCAATCATCATATTATCGTATATAAATTCAGCGGGAAAAGTCAAATTTGCCTTAATGCCGCCTACTTTGGCTGCGCATAAAAAAACATATTCCGGATTTTCTTCCTGCATAAAACTTTCAACCTTATCTGTCCGCCTTAAATCTAACTCTTTAGATGTTTTAAGAATTAACTTCTGGTATCCCTGCTCTTTTAAGATTCTTAAAATAGCACTGCCAACCATCCCTGAATGACCTGCTATATATATTTTTGACTTTTTGTCCATTTAATCCTTCTTCCACCATTTCATACTTAATTTTTCTTTTATAATCTTATCACCTTCTCCGATAGGTTTTAATCCTTCCTTGCGCATATCGGCATCAACCATAATCTTTACCAAATCGTAAAACTTTATTTTGGGCTGCCAACTTAGTTCTTTTCCGGCCTTAGCCGCATCTGCTATCAGGTTGTTCACTTCTGTCGGCCGGAAATAATGCGGGTCGATCTTTATGTATTTCTGCCAATCCAGACCGGCATATATAAATGCTGCTTCAACAAATTCTTTTACTGAATGAGATTCGCCTACTCCTATGACAAAATTCCCGGGACTATCCTGCTGTAGAATCTTCCACATAACCTCTACATATTCAGGGGCAAACCCCCAATCTCTTTTCGCGTCAAGATTACCCAGATAAAGGCAATCATCTAAGCCGGCTTTTATCCTTGCTATCGCGCGGGATATTTTTCGGCTCACAAAAGTTACTCCCCGCCTGGGGGATTCATGGTTAAAGAGAATTCCATCCACAGCAAAGAGCTTGTATCCGTCACGATAGTTACGCACCATCCAGTGCGCGTATGCCTTTGCAACCGCATAAGGGCTTCTTGGATAAAAAGGCGTTTCTTCATTCTGAGGAGCCGGTGCATTACCGAACATTTCGCTGCTCGAAGCATGGTAAAATCTCGTTTTTATCCCGCTAAGTCTTATGGCTTCCAATATCCTTGTGGTGCCTAAGGCGGTTACCTCTCCGGTGAATTCCGGCATATCAAAGCTCACACGAACATGGCTTTGCGCTCCCAAATGATAAATCTCATCAGGTTGTATATTATATATTAAATTGGTCAACTGTCCGCTATCAATTAAATCTCCATAATGAAGAAAAAGCCGTACACCCTTAGTATGGGGATCAGCGTATAAATGCTCTATCCTTTCCGTATTGAGGGTGCTTGCTCTGCGGATTAACCCGTGGACGTCATAGCCTTTCGACAGCAAAAATTCCGCTAAATAACTTCCGTCCTGTCCCGTAATACCTGTAATAAGTGCTTTTTTAGCCATTGTTAATCTCCCGTATAAGATAATTAAGTTCGCGCTATTGAATCAACATACAAATTTATTACTCTTTTTATATAGACACTTGGATTACAGTATTTGCTCACATATTTTCGCGCAGATGATCCCAACTCTCTTCTGAATTTTTCATCAATAATAATCCGCTTTAAAGCCGAGATTAAGCCATCAAGACTCCTCGGAGGTATCAGTAGTCCTGTTACTCCATCCTCTACAATTTCTCCTATACCACCTACACCCGTAGCTATACATGGTAATCCTATAGACATAGCTTCAAGCAATGAAATGGGAAAGCCTTCACTAAGCGAAGGTAAAACGAAAACATCCAAAGCATTAAGAATATCTGCCACGTCATTCCTCCATCCTGTAAAACGAATCTTAGAGTTGACGCCGATTTTTAGCGAGTATGAGGTTAATTCATCTCTCAATGGCCCATCTCCACTCATAACTAAAAAAATATCGTAATCTTTCAATTGAGACAACGCGTCAATAAGAATCCTCTGGTTTTTAATCCAATACAAGGTTGAAACGGTTCCCATCACGATAGCATTAACGGGTATGCTCAGCTCTCTTCTCATGGCTTCTCTTGATTTCGTTATCTCTTGCCTTTTGTCTTCTATTGGATTCCTCAGAACAATTGTCTTTTCTTCCTTGGCGTTGTAAACCTCCTGGATACCATTTTTTACAAAATTACTGCAGCAGAAGATAATGTTACTCTTTTTAACTATATATCTGCCTATGGCACGATAAATAATGTGCCTCTTCTTTAAATGAAAACTATGCTCACCGTGTTCCTCCGTAATCAAAAATGGAACTTTCGCCCAATTCGCGGCTAAGGCGGAATGATAATTAGCATAAAAAAGGGAGGAATGAATAATATCAAAATCATTCTTTTTTATGTAGCGGTAGAGCGCGAGGGTTGTGGAAAAATCCCACAACCCGAATGACCTGTTGAATATCTCTACCTTATAACCCAAACCCTCGATTTTTTCTCCAAACTCACCCTTTTTCCCTAAACAGCATACCGACACGTCCAGTAAACCTGAATTTAAGTTTTTCAGCAACATATATCGCACAGATTGCGCTCCACCAATATCTAAAGCATTATGCACATATAGCACTTTCAGCATTATTCTTCTTTCTTATCCCAATAGAATTGAGGATTAACTTAAGGCTTAATTTACCCGCTTGAATATTCAATAATTTATTTCTAAACGAATTAACTATGGCACTTAGCACCTGCGAGTAATCATGCACGGATAGATAATAAAGCCCTTTTTTGTAATATATCTGCGCTAATCTATTCTTCAAACTTTTCTTATAACGCGTATTAATCTCAGGATCTTTTTTAATCCAGTAATCCAATATTGCAAAACTTTCATCAATAAGCTTTCTGTGCTTGGATATTATCGTATTACTCCCATGCACATAGTAAACAGCTAGCGGTTCATTAATATAATCAAACTCATAATCCCGTGCTATCCTGAGAAACATCTCAAATTCTTCGTTGACTTCATAATTTGTATTAAAAGGCATAAACTTAACTAGGATATCCCTAGATAAGATAGCCGTAAGCAAAGGGACAAAATTATCAGAAAAAAGATAACGGTAAAAAACGCTTCCCTTAGAAGGTTTTCTTTCTTTAAAACACCTGCCGATTATTTTGTTATTATTCCTTATATACGCATCGGCAAAGACCATCCCCAACTCGGGGTTTTTTTGGAAAAACAGCATTTGTTTCTCCAGCTTTAAATCAAGCCATTCATCATCATGATCAATAAAAGCAATAAATTCGCCACGGGCCAAGCTGATTAGACGGTTACGTGTATCCGACAAACCGCGGTTGTCCTGATAATAATATCTAATCCTGGCATCTCGCTGCTGCATTAAACGCACAATATCCCCTGTTTTGTCTTTAGAGCCATCATCGAGCACGATGATTTCTAAATTCTTGTAAGTCTGAGTTAGGACACTCATAATGGTGCGTTGGATAAATTTTTCAGCATTGTAGGCAGGGATAAGAACACTGACTTTTGGTATTTTTTCTTCCATATATTAAGGTTGTTTAAAGAATTTCTTTATGCTCGCGATTACCCGCTCGACAACATTATCTGTCATATCGCTATATAAAGGCAGGGTAAGTATCTCCTGCCAGACTTTTTCCGTAACCGGCAAAGAAACCGCATAACGTTTAAAAAAAGGCTGAAGGTGGTTAGGTATATAGTGCACCCCAGAATCGATCCCTTCTTTCTTCAAAAACTCCATTAAGCCGTCCCTGCCTTTTTTGACTTTTACGATATAATTAAAGAAGGCTGTATTTTTATAATCGCGCTTTAAGACTTCGATCCCTTTAATCCTTTTAAATTCCTTATCGTATATTTTAACTATCTTCTTCTTTTTCTCCAGAAACTCAGCCATTTTTTTAAACTGGGTTAATCCTATAGCCGCATTTATATTGCTCATATGGTATCTGAAACCCAAAGTAGTGACATTATAAAACCAATCCCTCTTGTGTTTATAGCGGCTCCAGGTATCTTTATCAATGCCTAGAATCCTTTTTTTATAAATCAGCTGGGCAAGTTCATCATCGGGCGTAGTGATTGCCCCGCCCTCTCCGCAAGTGATATTTTTAATGGGGTCAAAACTAAAACAGGTCAAATCTCCAAAAGACCCAATTTTCTTTCCTTTGTAACTTGAGCCAAAGGCATGAGCAGCATCTTCTACGACTTTCAGATTATTCTTCCTGGCTATATCTAAAATAGCGTCCATATCGCAGGGCAGACCGCAGTAGTGCACCGGCATAATGGCCTTTGTCCTGAGGCTGATCTTTCTTTTTATATCCTTAACATCCGCGTTTAAGGTATCGGCGGATACCTCACAGAATACCGGCCTGGCCCCGCAGAGCATAATTGCCTGAATTGAAGCGGCAAAGGTTAAAGAAGGGACAATAACCTCATCGCCGCGTTTTACCCCTATCGCATCCAGAGCCAGATGAAGCGCGGTAGTCCCGGTATTTACCGCGATAGCATTCTTTGCCCCGGTAAAACCTTTAATTACGTTCTCAAATTCAAAGACCCATTTTCCCAAACCCAGCCATCCGGTTTTAAAGACTTCATTGATTTCCGATAGCTCATCCTGGCCTATCGACGGCCTGGATACCGGTATTAATTTCTCATAGTTTGACATATTTTCACCATTTTTTAGAATGCAAAATTGCAACGTATTGATAAGGATGAACTGACATTTCTTTGTGTATTATAAATCCCGCTTTTCTATACAACCTTCTTAATTCTCCTCTGGTCCGTCCCCACCCATGGAATTTACCACGATATTCTTTATTAACAGGCAATTTACCAAAAATCCTTCTGACTAGAGTTGATTCCTTAGTAGGCAATATACAAAACATTGTAATCAATTTCTTTATACTTATGTATCCACCATGAAAATCTATAATCTGTCTAACTCCCAGCTTCTTCAACTTACGAAAAGTGTCTATAAATAATACATCGTCCATTACATAACTAGCGCCAAAAAAAATTACCATATCGATACCCCCCCCGCAACATCTAATAATCCTACTATATTGTCATTAAAGAAGTCAAAAACAACCGGGGTAATGCTCGGAAATAGAAATTTAGCTTTTTTAATCATATAAGCATCAAAATCTGCCGCTATTATTCTTGTCTTTGGAGGAACGGCGCAAGATAGTAAATACTCAAGAACGCAATGCCCTGCCCCTAAAGATAAAATACTGTTCAGTTTATTATCGTTTATATAACGAATTAAGAAAGCGAGAGAATTTAGTTTTTCCGGATTCCTGGAAAGATACCAGTATAGAAGCAACTCTTTATTCCTGAATATATCGCTAAATTCGTTTTCGATAACATAGGCGTGTTCCTCGGCGGTAAACTGCCTGCCATTATTATCAACGTCTTTAAGTAAGTCTAATTTGTGGCTTTTAGTATAGAGTTTTATTTTCATCTTGTTTATTTTTTAACTCTTTAACGCTATAACGCATTTACGGATCATACTTACGGGGTCACTGAACATTTTTTCTGATATTTTTTTCGCCAAAAGGACCGGATGCTCCGCATAAAAAGCCTTCTGTAGGTACAACCACCCCGCTTCGAAAACTTTCTTTAACTCTTCACCGTTCCAATCCTGGGTTGAAATACTGTAGCTTCCGATATACAAATCGTCAAACGAATAATCTGGCTTGATATACCCCTTATCCAGGCATATTTTATACAATTCAGATCCGGGATACGGGGTAGCGATGGAAATAAACGGCTGGTACATCTTAAGGCTCCTGGCAAATTTAAATGTATCCCACATCTGCTTAATAGTCTCTCCGGGCATGCCCAGTATCAGGAAGATGCCGACATTAAGGCCTACCCCCCTAGCATATTCAACCAAAGGCTTTATTTTTTTCAGGTCCAACGGCTTTTTAATCACATTCTTTAAAACATCGGGATTCCCGGATTCAATAGCCAGGTTTAACTGATAACACCCGGCATCCTTCATTTTTCTGATAAGCGGCTCATTCAGGGAAAAAGCAGCTACCCCATTAGGCGTATCCCACTCAAAACCTAATTTCTCCTCTACCATTAAATCAAAGATTCTCTCGGCCCGTCCGATATCCAAAGTTACATTGTCATCTTCAAACATCAATTCCTTAATGCCGTAGTCATTCTTCAGTCGCTTCATCTCGGCGATTACATTCTCAGGGGAACGCCTGCGGTATCCTCTGCCCCAGACATGATGCGCAGTGCAGAAAGTACAGCCTGCAGGACAGCCACGGGAGGTAATAATGGGGGCGAAACACCTATGCCTTCTCTTGCCATGCGAAGACTCTAAGCCAAAATATTTCGCAAAATTTAGCAAATGCCAAGCAGGAAAAGGCAAAGTATCCAAGTTTTCTATGAACCTGGTTTTGGGTATTATTTTAACGCTGCCGTTTATGCGCATGGCAATGCCATCAATCTCATCTATACTTTTTTGCCCTTCCATGTATTCTATTAAATCTTTCGCCGTATTTTCCCCTTCGCCCAAAACGACAAAATCAACGTTATTATCCTGCATAACCAACTCCGACATCACCGTAGGGTGCGCTCCGCCGGCAACTGTTATAATATTAGGGTTTACCTCCTTAACCAAGGCATAAATGCTGTGGGCATTCTTTCTTTGCCTGGAAAATAGATTATTAACCCCTACAAGATCTGGGCCAAAATCGGATATCTGCCGTTTAACTTCCTCAGGCGTTACCCCTATTTGGATGATTTCTGGGTTAATCTCTCTCCTGTTATTCCAACCCTCTATAAGGCAATCATAAATCTTGACCTCTATCCCCATCTTCTCAAGCACAGCCGCAATATAAGCCAACCCTAGAGGCGGTAAGGGATTTATATCTAAGTTATCCTTAAAAGTAAATGCAGGAGGATTAAATAACAAAACCTTTTTTATTTTCATTTTATTTCCCAAAATCAATATCGAATAAATCACTCAAAACAGGCCTATCACATACAAGATAGCTGGCCTTATCCCTGTAAGACGGGTAAACTTTAGCATTATGGGCAAAAAGCGCCAACTTCAAAAAATAATCCATAGCCCCAGTTTCAATTCCAGACTTGCTGCAATAATCTACCAGATGTCGGTTAATTAAATCTACCCCTCCTACCTTCTTTAAATATCCGCCGAAACCAATATCCCGAGTACGGCTTTTATAGTCCATAAGGAATGGATGAAAAATCAAAGTAGCCAAGTCAAAAGTCGGCAGCCCCTCCTGTTCAAAATGCTCGAAATCTACAACTCGAATCTGATTATATTCACCGCGCATTATATTAGAATAAAAATCAAAATCCCCGTGAATAGCGCACATTTTCAGCTTAAGCCCTGCAAATTCTGCCTTCCTTGTAAAATATTGACTCATCTTTCTTTTAAGTAAATCATCCTCGATACCCTGATCTTTTCCTTTTAAGCCAGCCAGATAATCACGGACAGAAAGTTCCCGGGTAAAGGTGCTACGCTGAAAATCTATCAGGAAATCAAGGCTCAATTTTACGGCCTGGTTAAATACATTACAATTGCGCCTGGAAACATTTCTAACCTTAAATGCCTGGCAATCAAGGTAATTTGTAACCAAGAAACTTATGCCGTCAATGCTACCGTAATACAAAACAGATGGTATCTTATTCCTTAGTCCGATATCGGTTAAAAGTTTATTTACTGTCAAAAGGTTTTTAGATTCATCATCCAAAGCCTCCGCGCAACCCTTGCTGCGGGATATCTTACAAAAAAATAAAGGTTTACCCGCATGCCTATCATAAATCAGGCAGTTTAACGGTAGGCCATCACCAGACCTATTCTTTAATAAAATTGGCTCAATTCCGGCTTCCCCTGCTTTTAAAACACCCGCTTTTTTAAGCAAACTAATAATTCTGGGGTCCGAAATTTCTCCGGAGTCTTTTTTAGCGATAGCAATGAGGCTCGGAGAAAAGAATTTCATTATTGAACGCGGAACAATACTGAAAAAAATCTTCACCCGCTTGCCGCCGCAGGAAATAATAAGTTTTTTAAAATTGGCGATTAAATCAAAACAGACAATCCTGTTGGGAGATATGTAATGAGGAAACGCGCCGTACATTTTTAGTCCGGCATACCCGGCCTTTTTTAATATATTTTTGCAGCCCATACTTGAATATATATAAGTCCTGTAACTATGCCCCTTCTTAAGCCTAGTTATTAAATCGGCTATAAACCGGGGCAGAAAAGGAACAAACCTGATATTTACATGGTCGTCAGGATAACCCATAAGGTATTGACAACCTATCCGGTTCTCTATCGCCAGAAAAAGATAGCCGCAAGGCTTAGTAACTCTTCTTAACTCTTTCAAAACCGCTACCTGCATAGAAAATGGATTCTTCGGGTATTTCTTGTTGCCTGACACCCTGTTGTTCCATTGCCTTTCCAGTATTACATCCTGTCTAAATGCCGCCCATTCCAATACTCCATTAAGTATTACTAAATCAAAATAATTATCAAGAAAAGGCAGCCTGTCCAGAGTCGCGGCCATAGGATATATATTATCAAAACCCATCTGCCGGGCGCGTATATTCAGAAAAGAAAGAGTTTCTACGGTTTTATCTACAGCAAATACCTGTCTGACAAACTGGGCAACAGGAATTGTCAATCCTCCCCACATACTCCCGGCATCCAATACTCGCGCCTGGGCATCAATAGGCCAAATAAACTGAGCATCCGCCCTGTCAAAACTTTCAAAATGCTCCAGGTACTCTGGGATAACCGACTTCGCTGCTGACTGCCAATCATTCATTTCACGGGCCTTGTGATTCAATAGCTGCATTTTATCCCGGGAAACATTACACCAATATTCGTCATTTCTCCTAAAATCCGGGATATTGTCTATAACCGGATATTCTTTCCTACAGATAGCACAGGAAAAGGCGTTTTCCTTTTCCGTGATATCACTATGACAATCAGGACAGACTAACTTATGATTTTGAGAAAACATAGGTTAATTTTTGCCAATAGTAATATCATCTTTATATAAATCACTTCGCGCATGCACTGTTATTTTAAGTCTGTTTAACTCCTCTTCCGCCCATCCGCCGCGGTATAAAATAAGAAGCCGCATAATAAAAATGTAGGCCTGCCAGAATAGAAAAGAAAGATAATATACCCATAAAATAGAAACCGAAAAAATAATTTCTATCACCAATAATAAACAAATTATGTCAATTGTACGCGCGTTATGCTCGAAGATAGCGTCGATTTTATTTTTTAAAAGTGTAAGCTTTGATTTACGGAGATCATTACCGATTACGTCCGCTGACTCCTGCTTATTGCCTGCGTAGGATGCGTTATATTCCTGCAGTTCATTCTTAGATAAGTAATGGTAAATAAACCGCTGTCTGGCTATGGAGTAGATATCCACCGCGAAGAAAAAAGGCGAGAGCGGACAAAGAATATAGAATAAATGGTGCACTGTGCGCCCTAAGTAAATCCCCATGCCAACCCAGAGTGCGGCCCATCCCAGATAAGCCCCATAAGAGTCTAAAATATCTCCGGTGATTGACGTCTGTTTTAATTCCCGGGCTAGCGGCCCATCCGCCCAGTCCAGAAAAGGGCGCAGATAGAGTAACAGCACTGCGGTTAAGACTGCCTTTTGAGAAGGAATAGCCAGAAAAACACCGGACAAAAGACCCATAAGAAGATACATAAATGTTACTGCGTTTGGCCTTATTTTTAGCTTTAGAAATAGCTGGATAAGCACAGCGCAGACGTTTACATAGACTACGGTTTTAATTTTTCGGTATGAGTATGGCTTCCAGAGGGCAATATAACTGTAATATTTATAGATATAGTCGTATTGATCCTGTTTTAATTCTCGTATGCTTTTCATTTTTCGTTACCCTACCAGCAAAAGGCCTATACGGTAGAATTTATTGGCCACGGGAAATTTCAGTTCTATGCCTAATTTTGCCACAGTCTTTACCACATCAACACCTACAGCTTCCAGCGGTATCCGCGCAAGATTGGGGAACCGGCACTTAGCGGCGCATTCATTGCATAATTTACAAGAACCTCCGATAAAAGACTGCGCGAAATGATAACTATGAGTAAACGCGAATTTCTCCAAATCCAAAAGAATGCGGTGTAATTTAACCGTAGATTCCTGTTTTATCTTTTTCCAATCTTCTCCTATTGCAGATTGTAATGCCACGATTAACCCTTTCTTGTAGCTTAAAAACATTTTTTGATAGTCAAGTTTCGGTATGTGCGGCGGACAGGTTAATTTTTTATTGTGATTAACGCAGTTATAGCAAAAGAGTTTCACCTTGGGATCAAAAACGATATCCTTAGGATTAATAGGTAATACCTGTGTGGCCCCCAGGCTAAGAGCATGCTCCTTTAGTTTATCAAGCGCGCTAAAGATGTTGTTCATTCTCTTAAACTCTTCAATACTATCAACCTCCATCCAGTTGAATCCATAAGTCGACACTGCGCGAAAAATATACTTAGGCAAAAGCTCATCAATGACATCTTCGTAAATAATCTTTCTCTTACCCATCTTCACCAGTTCACCCATTCTCTTTATAAAATCATTATTGCCTGCGCTTATCTTACCGATACCGATTGAACGGCCAAAAATCCCCTTGGCCGATAAAGGAACGTTTCTTCCTATGCGCACAATGCGGTTATGCGCAACTTTGACTTTATTCTCGCGCGGACTGACGTTATAATCAAAATCGACCAAAAGAAGGTTTTCCTTTGAACTCTTTGAATGGATAAGCTTCTCCAGTAATTCTTTTTCGCAGATAATATCACCGTCTATCAGGAGAAAAGGCTTAAGCAGGTATTTACGGCACAACCACAAAGAATATATTACGTTTGTAGTTAAAAAATCTTTATTCTCTATGCAAATTATCTCCCTAAACCATACTCTTTTTTTAATCTCCTTTAACTCCTTAAAGACCAGCTCTTTTTTATGCCCAACAACAATTATGATCTTTTCAATTTTTTTTAAGGATACCAGTTTTTCTACCATATTTTCCAAGATAGTCTGATTATCTGCCAACCGGAAAAGGCACTGGTGCATCTGATTAGTATAAGGTAAAAGCTTCTTTTCCTTTCCCGCTACAAGTATTATGGCATTCATAGCTATTTTTTTGTAATCTTCTTTAGGCTGACCAGGTCTTCGGGGGTATCAATCTCATGCCAGAAGAATGAATTAATGAGTATAGGCTTAACCCCGAACCCTTTGCCGGCCATTTCGCTTACCACATCTTCATACCAATCATTCCATCGTCCTTGCTCCAGCCATTTTTCTAACATCCTGCCGAACAATTTAAGGTAGTTATAACTTATTTTTGTGATCCCTGAATATACCCCAAAAGTCAACTTATCAGGAATATCCATAGCCATTTTTATTATCCTGCCTCTATTAAGCCTTACCCGATATCCGCCTTTCTCCCTCTGCTTTACCAATACCGAAAGATTAGCCTTGTCTTTAATTATCTTCTTTAATAACGCGGATTCCAGAATTATATCGCTGTTCATAAAAATCAAATCGCCATTCCACTTGCTCATAGACAACCATACCGAGATAATACTGTTGGAATGGGCGTAAAAGGGGTTGAAAATAACCTCAACCCCTTTAAATCTTCGGCAAAATAATTTCACCTTCTTGGCCTGAAACCCGCAAACTATCAGGATATCTTTTATGCCGCAGGAATTTAAAAGCCCTATCTGCCTTTCCAAGAGAGCCTTACCGCCCACCTTTACCATGCACTTTGGCAAGTTTTGTGTATATGGCTTCAAGCGTCTGCCCATACCCGCGGCAAGTATTATCGCCTTCATCGGGAAAAATATCCTTTCAATGCGCGTAATACGATCTCCATTTTCTCCTTAGGCCCGGTGGTAATCCGCAGATAATCCCGCAGGAACGAATCCTCCGAAGGCAGGTAAATCAATACGCCTTTTGATTTTAAATAAGCATATACGTCTTTTCTCTTACCGTATACCTTTGCTAATACAAAATTAGCATGCCCTTTAATAATTTCTAAACCCATCCTCTTTAAACCTGCCGCGAGATACTTCTTGCCTTCAGATTCAACTTTAACATAATTCTGGATATGCTTTGGATGGTCAAGGATATATTCCGCGACTTTTAAAGCAAAGGTATGCGCCTCATACATCGGCCTAACTTTAAAGAAAGCCTCGATGGTATCCGGATGGCTTACCGCATATCCCAGACGTATGGATGCCGCACCTAAGGCCTTGGAAAATGTTCTCAGCACTATGAGGTTATCAAAACGTTGTGTCAATTTGAGGACAGTATGAGGATAAAAATGAAAATAAGCTTCATCAATTAACACCGCTATACCCAACCGATTAGCCTTACGGATAATCTCCCTTAAAAAATCGAGCTCTAATACAGTGCCGGTCGGGCTATTAGGATTAGCCAGAGCGATAAGTTTAGTTCTTTTTGATACCGATACCGTCAATTTCTTCTTATCAACGCTGAAATCATTTTTAAAACCAACTCCTATTTTTCTTGCTCCAAAAATCTTAATATATATATCATACATTGCATAGGTGGGATCCAGAACCACAACCGAATCCCCGGGTTCAACAAAAACCTCAAAGGCGCTTTTAATACCGCCATCGGAACCATTGGTAAGCAATATCCGTTCCTCGGGAACCCCCAGGTATCCGGAAAGTTTCTTGTAAAGGCGGCAAGGCTCAGGATACATTGAAAACTCCTCGGGCCTGATAGAGCTATATATGCAGGACAACGCTTTTTTATCCCAATCCAGCATACCTTCATTCTTATCCGCCCGAACATAACCTATCCGCGATTCATTAACTCTGGGGAAACGATTTAATTTCCTTATTCTTTCTTTAATTTTTATCATGTATTTAAGTTTATTTTAATTTATTTAAATGCAATTTAGCTTTTACAAGGGCAGCACAGTAGTTAACACACTCCTTTATCACCTTGTTAATCTTATCTCTCGAAAAGTATTTTCTATAAAATAGAAATATTGTGCAACTCCATACCACTATCTGAGTAAACAAGGAAACAACCCCTACCAACCAGAAGCTCCTTACTTCGCGTATTAGATAGTTATGAAAGAAAGAAAAAGCTACGCTTAATACGCAAGGAATGCCCGCCAACTTTATAAAAACAAGCAATTCTTGTTTGTTCTCGAATATATAGCCTCGGACAAAATAGTAATTAATCAGGGTGACTAAACCCTGAACCGAAACATTTATTAAGGCGATGGCTTTAATCCCGTATCCCATACGTATAGCAGTTAGATTAAAAATAACATTTAAGATAAACCCGGCGATATAACTATTCAAGGAAAGAGCTTGTTTATTCACAGACGAACATTGCAAGATTAAAGCCGGGATTATAAGAAGGGCAATCATATAAAGATTGCAGGAGAGTATAATAAATATTGCTATGCTGTCTATAAATTTTCTGGTCACTAATTCTGTCAGGAAATAAAAACAAATTTGTAAAAATGGTATCATTATAGCGGCAGCTAACGCTAGATAAATAATTATCCGTTTGCTATCGTAGAATATATGCGCACGATGCTGGGCCTGGCCTGCCTTAGTCCAAAGGACAGGGGCAAGTACGTTTCCGAAATCCCTTAAGAATATCGAACCGAGGCTGGTATAGACTGCGGCATACGAATAGATGCCTAATACATTAAGGGGCAAAAGGCTAGCGATGGTTGTTCGGTCGATAAGCTGATACCCCCAATAGACTAAGGCCAGTGAACTAAAGGTAATACCTACCTTAAATAACCGTTTAGTCTCTATCCAATCAAATGAAAAACGGTAATTAATCCTCCCCTTTTTCCAGTAGTATTGGGCGGCAAGAAAAGCCCCTATAATAGGCGCAAGCAATACCGCATAAATTTTCAGCCAGTATATAAAAATTATAACTGCTGAAGTCGTAGCCACAGCCTGGATTAAATCGGATTTAGCCACCAGGTTAAACCTCTGGCGCACAAAATTCACCCCTCGCCAACATGCGGCTAAATGACTTATGGCAAAGGTGCATGCGGTCAAAAGAAAGCCTATTTTTAAAGTTCGGTCGGTAAAAAATAAGGAAGCGGCTGTGATAACCGCAAACGGCAGCAAAGAATATAGCAAATCTGAAGTAAGAGAAATATTTTGCAACCGGATAGCCTCACTATCATTATTATTTCCTATTAGATGCGCCATTTGCCTATTACTTGCTGATAATAACCCCGGATTAATCAGGGCAGCATATGTAGACCATAAACCTAAAAAACTTATAATACCGTAATCCTTGGGAGCCAGAACCATAGCTATAATAATTGACTTAGGTATAGATAAAATATTAGAAATAATGCCTACCAGATTAAATTTTCCGGATTGCTTTAATATATCGACTACGCTAATTTGCTTTGTCATACGATTTCATAAGCGCTCTTGTAATGTTATCTTTCGGATCGCCTTTATACACGCAATACTTCTCCATAAATTCTGTATTATTTAAATCTTTTATCTCGCGCCTGCCCTTCATAAAATCCTCAACCTTATTCAGAAAATCCTCAATAGTATTACAAACTATCGCCCTCTTCTGCAACAGAAAGGCGGCCTCATCTGTAAGGCTTAAAAACATACTGTCGTTATATACCAAAATATGGCTCTTAGTAACAAGAGACTCATTCAAGGGGGTGCTTTGCTGCTCTATCAAAACTAAGTCCGGATTATATATCTCCAGTGATTTCTTAAAAGAAATATTATCAATAACGGTAAACTTATCCGGATACCGGGCTTCAATATACTGTTTCAGATAATGGTTATCGTAAGTACCGCAAAGAAATTTGAGCACTATTCTGCACTTAGGAAAACTTGCTAATTTATCAATTATCTTAGTTTGCAGCTTATAAATTGACGGGATGGTGAACTCCGAAGCGAAAAATATATTTTCAAATGTTACCCCTATAAGGTATAAAATATTTACGTGTTTATTTTTATTTCCCTTAGAATTATAACTTTTCGCGAAATCAGATATCGCAACAGAGCCAACCGGAATTACTACCGGTATTTTCTTTTCAGCCGGGTATCTTCTTTCAATAACATCGCGGCCGAAACCGTATGAAAAATAATAATCACAATGATTCAGGTCTAAATCATAAAAAGCTTGGCCCATATAATTCGATCCATACACCCCTCCGTGCTGCATGCCGAACCGCGGCACATTATTCAGACGGAAAAACTCATTAACTATGCCGGCAGGATATCTATGGGGAGGATTACCCCAACAAACCATATCTATCGCAGTAGTATTATGCAACTCTTTAGCTGCTTTCCAATAATTCAGAATATTGGGCATTTTTCTTTCATAGAAACGCTTAATAAGAGGCACTAGATAAGAGTAAAGGTTTATAGCGTTATTATCGTTATTTTTCAGTATTTCATTATCAAAATTTAATTCATGCAAATTAAATTCGCCTTCATTTTTTTTATGTCCGTCTTTGTCTAGAAAGAAATCGCTAATGGGCTGCTTCTGCAAAAATTCCGGATTCATATTGTTATCTATATCCCAGAAAATTAAATTGAATTTCTCTTTAATCTCATTTGACGATGCAACAAAATCTAAATCGTAAAGCGGCTTCATAAAAAGGATATTCTTTTTACCCGCCGAGTATGGCAACATGGCTTCATGCCTTTTTTTAGCATAATGCCTAAGGGCCCGATAAAACACCTTAATTTTATTCATAAGATATTCAAATTTATAGGCATTTTTATGCCGACAAGGATTATTAGCCGTTAAATTAACTTTTAATGCTAGAATCGGCGGCTTTTTGTTATAATTCCAGGATTCCAACAATTTCCAGGTAATATTATCCGGGAAGAAAAAGGCGTTTTCTCTACTGTTGCCGCATAAGTCAATCGGATTACCATTGTGCGGATAATTTAAACTAGCTATACTTTCGTGCTCTGTTATAGCTTCCAGGCCTTTTATCAGCCTAAAACTTCCAACTACAAACCTCTTAAATAAATAATTCATAGATACATAGAAAAAATTTATATCTTGTCTGCCAAATATTTGGCCATATACTTTTCTATTGTTCTCATCAAACCAGACAATCGACTTATCCACCAACTCTGAAGCTTCCCGCGTAATCTTGTCTATTTCTTTATTCGGAAGATAATCAAATATACCTATGGCAGAAATACCTCTCTCCTTTTCAAGAAAAGAACGAATATAGGCGCTGTACGCAACAGGTATATATCTATGCTTAAGCTCAGCAAGAAAATAATCTGCATAACCAATGTTGTCTAAAAGAAGACAATCTTTTTTTTGCATCTATTTCTTAATAGTCCATACCGCAGTAATCATATTGCCCCAAAAGGGCACGGAATCTTTAATAATGTCTCTGCGCCCTTTCGCGATTAATAAAATATCTCTTTTCATTTTTTCATAATCCCTGGGCAGATTAGCATAGGGTGTCTCTTCATAAAAATATTTTTTTTCCACTAACTCAAACCCAAAAGGATGCAATATCTTATCTAATAAATCTACACTAAAAAAATGTAAATGCTCAATGGGAGTGAACAACCTCCATTTTTCCCGATATACTTCTGCGCAGAAAGATTCAATATTCGGCGTAGCTGTTATAAAAAGCATACCTTTATTTCTTAAAATAGAGGCACATTTTTTAAGATAACTTCCTGGTTCAATACAATGCTCTATAACGCCCCTTAAAACAACTAAATCAAATTTCTCCTTGCCTAAATCTAAATCTGAGAAATCTCCCTCAATTACTTCTATGCCAAATTTTTTCTTTGCATAATGCGCTGCGTTCGAATCTATTTCTATTCCCTTACGCTTCCACTTCCGCCGGTCAAACTCGTTTAAGAAAAACCCTCCTGAACAGCCTAAATCCAATACGCTTCCCCGGCTTATAAATTTATTTATAAACTCATATTCCAACTTATACATTATCTTCCTATCATGGCACAGGACCTTATTCTCAAAGCGATTCCTGAGGTATGTGCCGTAAAAGATTTTAAGCCCATCTTCATTTATATGGGGATTTACCGAAACCATCCCGCATCCACGGCACCTAAGGGCTCCCAGATAATACAGCCTGCCCCATAAATAAAACTTATTACTTCCGCAGATAATACAATTCCTTTTCTTATCGATATACTTCTTTAATCTCTTATAGACTTCTTCCATTAATTTAAACTGTTAGGAAAATACTTTTAATCTTTTTGATCTTCTGTATATCTTCTTCGCTGATATTTCTTATTATATCCCCCATCCCATCCGCTATTCCTAAACATCTTGTCGGTTGAATAATATTATCTACTATAACATCCCCGTGCCTACCCATCATTCCACCCGCAACAATGTTTATCCCTTCCACTGTCCTTCTGCCAATGACCTCACTAAGCAACTTTTCGGTTGCTAGAATATTCGCAACAACACCCTCAAAACCCGCCCTTATGTCCAATCTTAATACGGTATGGCCATGCCTCTCTGCAAAGGCAATTGCATGTTTAAAAATACTGCCTTTACCTACATCGACAATTAATGCATTTTCATTTAACAGTTTTACCATCTCGGTATTAACCGCCGGCTCACCCGCTGTAGCCGCAATAAGAATGTCAGCGTTCTTCACAGCTTCCCGGTTTGATTTAAATGCCTTCACAATAGCTAGAGTCTGCGCAGGTTTAATTAAATTTAAGGCTTTTGCAATAGCAAACGCTTTTTTGTAATCTCTCCTCGCAATATTAACCCAAGCACCTCTTTCAACCAAACGAAGAGCAATTTTGGAGCCTATATTCCCTACGCCTATAATGGCTACTTTTTTCCCGCCTATCTTATATACAAATTGCGCCAGCAGCATATCAATAGCATCTACTGTAAGATCATTAGCTTTGAATGTAAAAACCTTGGATTTCTTAACTGTTTCTTTAACCAGGCGTTCTATATTACCGCCTATCCAATCTCCATATTCACTCTGGATTATCTTCTTCTCGGCATCAACTAGAATATATTCCACCTTGCCGTCTACATAACCGGCAATCTCTTTGGCTTGTTGCGGATTATATACAATCGCATTACCGGCAATGGCAAGCCTAGTTACCCTTAGGGGCGGGAAATATAAGCCTTCTCTATCGAGCTTTCTAGTATTGGCGATAGTAAACATTGTATGTTTGCCGCCAACAGCATGATGCTTTATATCGCGTAAGATTAAATCTATTTGCTTCTTAAGATCTTTTTTAGACATCGTTCCAGGTAATAGGATGGTCTTTAGGCACAGCCCGTTTTACTTTCCTTCCAATGACTAAATCAATATACTTAGGCATAATCCCATGGCCGGGGCCTTTTATGTCTATCTTATCCGAATCTAGGAGCTCGCCGATAGCCAAATCCTTAGCGGCAAAAATACTCTTTCTGAATTTATTAATCGTTTCAAATTCAGCCGGCCGAATAACTTTTACTCCATCTCCTAGTATCTGTAAAATTTTCGAAGAATTACTTACCAATTCAGCCATTTCGTCAGGGTCAGAAGACAGTATATGGTCCGGTCCTTCCAAGTACTTATTAAGCGTAAAATGCCTCTCGATAACATTAGCGCCCAAGCCAATAGCCAAATTAGCAGTCAGTAGACCGATACTATGGTCAGAATAACCAACAGGCAACTTAAATGCCGTTTTTAATGTACTGATAACTTTCAGGTTTGCATCTTCCATATGCATAGGATAATCAGATACACAATGCAAAAGTATAACATTTTTATTCCCGGTTTTGGTGATAACCTCTAAGGCCTCTTCTACCATAGCTAAATTAGACATGCCTGTAGATAAAATAATCGGTTTCTGCTTAGAGGCTGTATAACTTAAGAGCCTATGGTTAACTAAATCAAAGGAAGAAATTTTATAGCATCCGACCCCCACCATCTCAAGAATATCCACATCTTCTTCGCTGAAGGGGGTTGAAAAAAAAGGAATACCATTTCTTTTTGAATATCGATATAGTAACTTAAATTCATTTTCCGTAAATTCGAGCCTGGAAAACATATCATAATAGTTCTCTTCCATGCTTAATGTCTTTTCAAAATAATTTGCGCTTTTTACCTTAGAAGATACTCTTTTTTCGGCTTTAAAAGTTTGAAACTTAACCGCATCACAGCCTGCTTCTTTGGCCTTCCGTATCAATTCTTTGGCTATCCTGATGTTTCCATTATGGTTTAAGCCTGCCTCTGCGATGATAAGCGGTTTATAGCCATCCCCCACTAACTTACCCAAAATATTAACTACGCTGTTAAAGCCAAATTTATACCCTTGCCTGATATTTATATTCTTAGAATAGTAATCACTTGAAATCAATTCCGCAAGGTCAACGCCTTTGGCAAACAATATCTGGATATCCGAGTAATGAAACTCAGCTAAAGAACCACAATTATATAAGTTTATCAATTTGGATAAAGCGCTGTTTATGTTTGATAATTCAACTTCGTAGCCATAGAAATACTTCGGATATACTTCATCAATACGCTGTATCATACCAGAGACAAAATCATCGCGGTTTACAAAACCTAATTTCACGAATTGAAGTAAGGTTTCTGCGATTAAATGGCTGTTTTTATTTTTGTATAACGGCTCATCCTTATCGCATGCGATTTCAAAACAAAGGGTTGTGGTATCTTTAGAGAGGCCTTCGGAGGAAAACCTCTTCTGTTCGGTAACCCTATGGAAAATTATGTTAGGGTCATCAAAATATAACCAGTCAAACTTATCTTGAAAAACCAACGGTTTTTTAAATTTCAGAAAAACAAAAATGATACTCCGGAACTTCAAATTATTTTTTATTCCCAAAAACCGCGTAAGATGATTTAGGGGAACTGTAGAGATTAAAATACTATCTTTTAAATCAATGGTCCTTTTTTTATTTATTACTAAAGATAAAACACTGTCTTCATTAGTATTTATCGAAGTGACCTCGGAATTAAGCATTATGTTCCCGGACATCTTCACTATCTTTCTTTTCAGGACATCTACAATCTGCCCGCTGCCCCTTCGGCATACTGCACACCATTGGTTACAATAAAAGGCTTCGTATTTCTTTCTTAATTCTATTCTCTTGGGCGCCCAATTCGTTATCATATCTGCTGTTTTCATGCCCCATATTTTTTTGGGATAATCCTCATAGAATAATTTTTGCAGGGTTGGGCCAACCAGGGATTCGACATATTTCTTATAATTTGTGGCTATTGCCCTCTTAAAAGGATCAACAGCCTCTAACTCCTTGCGGATTTGATTTTGCAGGTCTGCGGGAAACTCCTTTATAGTGGAAACGGCTAAAGGATAATCATAAAGTTTGCCGTTTTTGAAATTCTTGCACCAAAACTGTTTCTCCAAAAATATATCCGGAGATAATTTCTTCCAATACTTAACAATATTTTTGTTAAAAGAATGGAATAATTTCGGACCAAGATCCACATAATCCCCTTCAAAATCCAAAGTCCTTAAAAGACCCCCGGGATTGCCAAGTTTTTCAAGAATAGTCACATTGATGCCTTTTTGCAATAATTCATATGCGGCAACTAAACCGGTGATGCCTGCACCAATTATGTAAACGTTTTTATCTTTCATATCATTTGCCTTTCTCGGCAGCCTCTAAAGCAATCCTTAAGACTTCTATGCCTTCTTTTAACGGTATTAAGGTTTGCTTCCTCTTTTTTATACAATATAGGAAATGTTTGAGTTCGCTTATAAACATACCATTCCTTTCAAACCCTCGGGGGTTCCTCCTGATATATTTTTTACCATTTCGGCTTTCACTTATCAATATTCCCTCATGGCAATTCCAATAAATTCTTCTTTTCTCGGCTACAATTAACAAATCATGCACTCGGGGCTTTTGAAAATAATCAACGTGTACATGTCCGATAACCTTATTATTAAATCCCAGTGTGATTTCCGCTATATTTTCCACATCGGTTTTTAAGCCGGGAAGCCTGTCATGAATACACGTAACTCTAGAAACCCCGCCAAAAAGCCAATACATATAATCAATCGGATGGATAAGTGTTAGAATAACGCCGCCGCCTAATCTTTTCAAAGCGCTATAGCCCTTGCGATAATCTTCCCATGGATGCCAATCTGGCAAATACTCCGCCCATCTGGCACTTGCATAAATAACTCTCCCTAATGCCTTATTCTTAACCCAATATTTTATAGTTTGCAGGTGCGGATGAAACCGGAACTGACAACCGATAAAAGTAATTAGTCCTTTTTTCTTAACCAAAGAATGTAATTCTTGCAAATGCACCAGATTATGAGAGACGGGCTTTTCGATAAAAAGGTTGCAGCCGGCTTTTGCACATTTCAATGCAACTTCAACATGCAAAGAAGTGGGATTGGCAATAATTGCGACATCCGGTTTCTGTGCAAGGGCATCATTAATATCATGATAGGCCGGTAATGAAGAAAATTTATTTATATCCTTCATTACGCTTTTTTGGGTCCTGTAAAGAATTATATCTTTATATCCTAAACTTATAAGATTAGAGAGATGCCTTGAACCAACTGATCCCAAACCTATAACTAATATTTTCATTTTATATTATCTGTTTTTTAGCCTATCTGAAGCACTTAAAAGATCTTTCTGCTCATCGATATCAATCATATCTGCTGCGCTTATTATCAAAGGTAATACATTCTTGCCGGATATCGAATTTTCTTCCAAAAGAGTCTTTCTTCTAGTCATTTCCAGGTCGCCCGTCTGAAAATAAACATCCGGGAGCTTTTGTCTGGGAATGTTATAAGGTTCAAAGATGCTATCATTTAATACAGGAACTATAAAATCCCCCTTTATTTTAAACATCCGGTAAGGATGCTGTCTGCACAACGCAACCGTTCTGACTGAATTAGCATCTGGATATTTTTTAAGAAGACGATGCCCCTTTTCTATTAGTCCCTCCGGCCTCAAAGGCGAGGTTGGCCGTAATAATACAAAAATATCAAACATTTTGTGTTCATATTTTTCCAGCCAATCTGCGGCGTGCTTAAAAACAGGATAATCAGGCGTACCATCTTGAGCGTATTCTGCCGGTCTTATAAAAGGGACATCCGCACCGTATTTCTTGGCGATATCAGCTATTTCTAAATCATCTGTTGATACAATAGTCCTTTTTACTAAAGGGCATTTTAAGGAATACTCAATCGCGTATGACAATAGGGGTTTCCCATTTAAAAGGCTTATGTTCTTTTTCTTTATACCCTTACTCCCACCTCTGGCTGGGATAATAGTAACAATGCGCACGTCACGCTTCTTAGCTACCAACATGTAAAGCCCCCATCGACTATCAAATTATGCCCAGTAACGTATTCTGAGGCATCGGACGATAGATATACTAATGCTCCACTCAACTCTTTTGTAAGTCCCATCCTTCTAAGAGGCGTCTTATAAGAATAATTTCTTATAAACTTTTCTAACTGTTTATTAAAAATTCCTCCGGGACTAATACAATTCACTCTTATATTATACTTACTTAGATAACACGCCAAATATTTAGTAAGCTGTATAACCGCAGCTTTGCTCATAGCATATACCTCCGAACAATTTCTTCCGGAATCAGCATATATTCTTTGATCAGGCGCGACTAATCCATAAATCGAGCCTATATTTACTATGTTCCCTTTTCTTCGCTTAATCATGCTTTTAGAAACAACCTGAGAACAAAGAAAAGCTCCTTTTGCATTAATAGCCATTATTTTATCGAACTCCTCAGGTGTCCTTTTTTCAAACGGCGTAAATACACCCATGCCGGCATTATTCACGAGAGTGTCTATCTTCTTGAAATGTCTCAAAACTTTATCCACGCATTTTTCAATAGAGCCTTTATCTGTAACATCCATCTCTAACGATATAGCTTTCCCGCCAGATTTGCATATTTTACTTTCCGTTTTTCTACACGCATCAATAACCTTATCGGTGAGTACCAGGTAAGCGCCAAATTCTGTTAATGTTTGGGCTATTGCCCTACATAGCTGACCATTGGCACCAGTTATTAATATAACTTTTTTATCTAGACTAAATAATTTACTTGCAGACATAGTAGAATAACCCCTTTATTATTGTTCGAATGTGCATAATTAACAGACTCTATTATTCTATTTCTTCTTAAAAAGCCACCAAGTAGTGCTCTTCCCCTCTTTAGTGGACAAATTGTTAAGATTGTAAAGAGCGTTTTTCATACTCAAAAAGGCTTAGGTAACCGAGCGTTGAATGCGCCCTTTTGCGGTTGTAGTACATCTCAACGTACTCAAAGATCCTTCTTTTTGCCTCTTCCCGTGTTTTGAACTTTGTCCGGTGAATCAGCTCCACCTTAAGCGTATGAAAAAAACTCTCAGCTACGGCGTTATCCCAGCAGTCGCCTTTTTTGCTCATGCTGCCTACGAATTCATTTTGGGCCAATAACGCTTTAAAATCATTAGCGGCATATTGAACACCCCTGTCAGAATGATAAACAAGCCCTTTAGGGGGAGAACGCCGTAGGATTGCCTGTTTTAACGCCTGAAGCGTCAAAGTCTCGGCAATTGTTTTATCCATAGCAAGCCCAACGATTCCTCGTGAAAACAAATCGAGTATCGCCGCCAGATAGAGCCAGCCCTCATACGTCCAAATATAGGTTATATCCGATACCCAGACGGCGTTCGGTTTTTCTACCGAGAAAATCCGGTTCAAGACATTAGGCCACACAGGATAATCATGCTTCGAGTTTGTTGTCACCCTGAACTTGCGCCTCTGTATGGCAACCAGGTTACTAAGGCGCATAAGGCGGGCGATACGATTCAAAGAACAAGGAATCTGCTCTTTATTACGCAGTTCGTTCCATACCCGCGGGCTGCCGTAATTACGGTTATTATCCCAGAATACCCGCCTTATTTCAATGAGCAGATTGTCGTTATTGATTCTGTTTAGGCTTTTAGGCCTTGTCTTAAACGCGTAATAACCGCTCCTGGATACTTCCACCGCGCGGCACATCTTCTCAAGCGGAAAGACCAAACGGTTTAAGTCTATAAATTCGAACCGTTCTCGGTCGGTTTTGAAAATATGCCGACTGCTTTTTTTAGTATTTCTATCTCCATTTCGGCGTTGCGCAGCTTACGCCGCAAGGCGACCATTTCCGTTAAATGCCCCTTGCCTACAAACGCTTTATCGCCATCCTGGGCATACTTCCTTTTCCAATTATAAAGCACATTGGCGTGGATTCCCAAAGAGCGGGCTACTTCCGAGGCTTTTTGGCCTTCTTCGGTAATCATTTTGACCGCTTGAACCTTAAACGCCTTGTCAAAACGTTTCATTTGGACCTTTTCCCCATCCATCGGACACCTCCTAATTAAGAGCTGGCTTTTATGCTAACCACCAACTCTTCATTGTGTCCACTTTTTCGGGGGAAGATCATAGCGCCTACTTCACAGCCGACATCAAGGACCTTTTCTCCCTTGTTTATATCTAAAAGATGCAATACATAATCCTTGTGTTTTATGGCGCCGATATCCCGGTATGCCCTCCTAGACTGCATATCACCGCATTTAATGTCTTCTTCTACGGCATAGAAATACCCTTTTAGCCACCCGTCTTCAGGGTATTTATCAACTAGGTCATATGAACTTGCCCTACTAAAACGGACACTTAATTAACCCCATTTCTTCGTTCATACTCCACCGGACTGACATAGCCAAGAGTTGAATGCAGTCTCTTGCGA
>JAGVOB010000018.1 GCA_020052955.1 Candidatus Omnitrophota bacterium
AAGACAAGATATAAAAACAAAGAGAAAACGCTCTTAACTGTAAATTACTGACATTTTTAATTTGCAAAAAACCTGACATTTTCTATTTGCGTTTACAGCATAGTTAATATTTCTTGACTTAAAAAACATTTATGCTATAATCCAACCTTTACAAACCGGAGGCAGGTTATGAAAAAAAATCTGACAAGAAAAAGCAATCGTAGAAGAAACAGGGTGCACGGTTTTAGAAAAAGAATGTCCACGCGCGACGGGCAGTTGGTTCTTAAAAGGCGGCGCAGAAAAGGCAGAAAAAAGCTCACCGTGTAAGATGGCCCTTATCCAGAAAGGATAGGCCATCCTAGTACCTTTAATCCAGAAAAGATAGTCCTTCCTGATACAACTTAAAGGAAGGGGCTAGAGGATGGGTCTAATCCGCATAACCATCAGTATGAGCCACACGGAAACCTGTTATGGAAGGCTTTATGGAAAAAGATTTTTCTAATCCAACAAGGATAGACCATCCTAAACCTTTAGAGGATGGGTCTAACCCAGAAAGGGTAGTCCTTCCCATACCTTATAAGGAAGGGACTAACCGGTTTTTTCCGAAATGCACACATATAAAAAAGGCAAGGGATTTTAGAGAGGTTTTTTCCAAGGGGGAATTCTTTGGCGGCGGGTATTTTAAAATAGGTGTTCTAAGAAATTCGCTCAACTATACTAGGTTCGGGATATGCGTACCTAAAGGCACAACAAGGAAGGCTACCGCTAGGAATAGACTAAAGAGGCAGATAAGAGAAGTGATTAGACTAAACAAAGATAAGGTTAAGCAGGGTTTTGATATAGTCCTGGTTTTAAGAGTCAACAGGCCCAAGAGTAACAGTGGAGCACATTTTGATAGTGAGAGCACCCCTAATTTGAAGCAGGAAACAATAAAAAATAATATTCTGAAGGTGCTTTTTGAATCCGGGTATCTTAAGCCCAGATTTTGCAATAGCAAAAATCTGCCCGAAGGGCCGCTAGCTTAAATCCCGAAGGGGTTTAAGCTTATCGGCGGGGTAATCCCGGAATTTGTGTAACACTTTTTTGTGTTGTGTTACAATAAAGTATCTCTTGTAGTAACAATAAGTTACAAGGCAATTAAAATTGCTAATGCGGGATAAATGAAACAAATACTAATTTTAGGTCTAAAAATTTATCGTAACGTATTCTCTGCTAACATGTTACGCTGTTGTATTTTTTACCCTAGCTGCTCCCAATATGCAATAGAATCTATAGAAAAAAGAGGGGTTGTTAAGGGGTTGTATTTTTCGGTTATCAGGGTTTTAAGATGTAATCCCTTTTCATACGGTGGTTTTGATCCGGTAGAGGAATAAACCCGGATTTTGCCTACTCGCCCCGACAATGGCGGGGCAGGCGTGCAAAATCCGCCTGAAAGGCCGACTGATTAAATCTCTTCGAGATTTAATCATGCATGTCGGGGTATCCCAGATTTTGCGGTTACACAAAATAGTGTGGCGGAAAATCCTGGGTTACCTTGCAAAGCCGACAAAATCCTTGTTGGATTTTGTCGAGCAACCCCTTCGGGGCAAATTTTGCCTGCGAAGCGTGTAAAATTTGGGATAAATATTATGGAAAAAAGATTTTTGGTAGCGATAGCCTTTTCAGTTCTAATACTTACCTTATATCCCTATATAATAAACAAACTTTACCCTCGGCAGCAAATTAGCCAGGCGCCCCAGACTCTTTATAAAACCATTTTGCATAAGGAAGCGGAGGTGCTACCAGAAAAGCCCGAGCAGCCGGGAATGCCGAATGCCACCGAAGAAAAGGAAATTGATCTGGAGAATAAATTTGTCAGATTGGTCTTTTCGCCATACACAGCGACAATGAGCAAGGTTTTTTTAAAGGAGGCGCCCGGCCTAAAAGAGGGAGAATTGCTATTGCTTGACGCAAGCCATAGCGAAAACAGGCCATTTTTGACAAACCTGGGCATAATACCTTATAAACAAGCAAGTTATAACTTTGTAAAAGCCAAAAACAAAATTCTATTCAGCGCCACACTTGAGGAAAATATCAACATAGAAAAAGTTGCTACCTTGTCTGAGAACGAACCGTTGCTGACCCTTGACATGCGGATAGAAAACACTTCTGATAATGAAAAAACATTCACCTATAGCATTGTTGGGCCAACGAAACTAAGATCAGAATTTAAACAGGATGAGAAACTGTTAACATTTAATATAAAGTCAACAAATACAGTATTCAGAGAACCTGCATTTAAGTTAAAGCAGGGGAAGACCTACAAGGGGGAATTCCCGTGGGTTTGCTCGAAGAATAGATATTTTTGTATAGTGGTTAAGCCTGCATCACAGGTAAAAGAGGTATCCATAGCAGGAGTAAACGGGGATACCTTTTTAACCCTTAGTGATGGCTCGATAACGCTACCGCCGCATGAGTCCATCGAATTTTCTTATCTTGCCTACATAGGCCCGGCAAGACTTTCTGTATTAAAGAAATACGGTTTCCAGGAGATACTGAATTTTGGCTTATTTGACCCGATAGGCAAGCTCCTGCTCTGGATGCTTATAGCTTTTTACTCAATTACAAAGAATTACGGCATTGCAATAATTCTCCTTACCATAATGACCAGCATAACACTTTTCCCGTTATCAATGAAGAGCATAAACTCTATGAAGCAAATGCAGCAGCTACAGCCACAGCTTGAAAAGCTCCGCCAGGAGTGTAAGGATAACCCGCAAAAGCTAAACAAAGAAATGATGGCGCTCTATAAAAAACACAAGATAAACCCTCTAGGGGGGTGTCTGCCCATGCTGCTACAGATGCCTATATTTATTGCGCTTTACCAGCTAATTTTGATATCTGTAGAGCTAAAAGGCGCATCCTTTCTATGGATTAAAGACCTCTCCTTGCAGGACAACCTGAGGATCCCATTTGCTCTCCCAGTAGCAGGTAACCACATAAACTTACTTCCGATATTGATGATAATCGCTATGTTTGTGCAACAGAAATTTACAAACCCCATGGCCAAAACACAGGACGAACAGGCCAAAATGCTATCTTTTATAATGCCTATTATGTTTGGTTTTATATTTTATAGCCTGCCATCTGCGCTGGTATTGTATTGGTTTACAAATACGCTGATTATGTCGGTCTTGCAGTTTATGGCGTTAAGGCCGGCTCTTGCCTCTTTGGTAGGCACCAAAGAGAGGGGAAGATGAAATCCGTTGAGGTTGAAGCGCCTACCAGATGTGAGGCCATAAAAATAGCCCTTAAAACTCTCGGCGTAAACAGAGAAGGCGTAGTAGTGACAATATTGAGAGAAGAAAAAAGAGGGCTTTTTGGCAAAAAGGGCGGAAAGCTTGCGAAGGTAAGAGTAGCTTTAAAGATAGAAAAGCCCCGAGCATAAACCCAAATTTTACCTCGCATCCAGTCCGCACCTGAGGCGGGCGGGTGGGATTCCGCCCCGCGCGGGTGGAAGACCAAAAATAAAGGTGCCACATTCGCGGCCAGTAGAATCCCGAGTTCGCTAAAAGCGGACGAGGGGCAAAGTCCCGAGCGAAACGAGGGGAACAATAGCCGGTTCCTTCGCAAAAGC
>JAGVOB010000042.1 GCA_020052955.1 Candidatus Omnitrophota bacterium
CCTCACCCTCTGCAATCTCTTCTCCCCTTCTTTCGTTTCACAGATGCTTGCCAACCGGGATAATACTGAAATATCTCGTTTCAATATCCCTTGTAGCTCAACCATAGTATATCCAACCTCCCTTGCCAGCTTTACGAGTATTCCACGAGCTGTACGAAGCCTTTCGCCCCGCTTCCGGGAGACCAGATCCAACAAGCCAACCCCTGTCTCTTCTTCTATCGCAACGACAAAATCCCTGATCGGAATTTTTCTTGCCTTCTTTTCCAGGCCTTCGACCCGCTCCTGAACTTTTTCAATAAACCGTTCGTCGCCTACTATCTGCTGCTCATACGCTGCGTAAGGCGTAAGATTTTTGTCGGGTTCGCACTCAGTCGTAAAATCCATATATTTCCGCCTTGCAATGCTCGGCCTCTCTGAGAAAAGACGGAGAACTTTGTCTGTATCAACAAGCCCCTTCGTCCCGCGCAAATAGTCGTCGTGGCTGCTCCACGCGTATGCTCCGGCATCCTTCGCCAAACCGGCTCGCACCGGGTTGTTATGAATATACCGCACGAGACTCAAAAGATAGCTGTCTTTGTCGCAGAGATATGACTTGTACCGACCCTGAAATAGGTGTCCAACCTTTCTATATTTCCTATTGAAATGCTGTGTATAGGTAAAATTGATCATCTGCATGATGCGCGATATCGGATCTTTTGGTGTTTCGATCAGCAGATGAACGTGATTTGTCATGAGGACATATGCATAAAGAAGAAAGCCGCATTTGTTCCTATATTTGTGCAGTCGTTCAAGGTACTCGCGAAAATCGCTTTCGTCAAGGAAGATTTTCTGCCTTCGATTCCCTCGGACGATGATGTGGTAAAAAGCCCCTTTAAATTGTATGCGCGGTTTTCATGCCATTACCGTTATACATTTTATCAGGCTATTTGCATATTAGCATGCCTGACCCCGTTCACAGGTTTAAGTAAAAGAATAAATTTGTTCAATGATTCACAGAATCATTAATTTTAAAAACTCTCTCCTGATGAATCTTATTCTTTAAATCCGGTCAATTTTTCTCACCATCTTTTTTCATAAGAAATTCATTGAATGTTCAAACAGGATTCGATTGCTCATTAATATCAGTTTTCCACTAACTCTTTTTCACTCCCAAATATAGCATGGAAATATAGCAAGTTTTAGTAATTGTTCCTGCACTGAACAATGGTAATTAACTTTTCAACCATTGTATAATTTCATAATCACCTGGATAGGCACTACTGAATATTTCATTTATAGCGAGATCAAGATCTTCTCCCACTATCTTGCGCAGGTCTTCTAAATACTTTTTGTCAACTGGATGCTTGGGGGTAATCAAAATTTCTGATTCACTATGATTATCCCAAACCGTGTCAAAAAAATCTTGGAATGTCTTAAAAATATAATAGTTTTCCTGTTTCTCATAATGAGCAAGAGGTCCGGTGCCTTTCCCTCCATCACCCCTCATAAAAGGATTTCGAATATTGTAGAATCCCAAAAATAAATCGTTTCCATAAAATTCCAGCCTGTAAATAGGTTCTTCAGAATGAAAGCGGATACTAAATTCAAAATAATGATTATGTTGAGCAAGATAAATTACCCTTATGATTGCAACAATGACTTCCAGCTTAATTTTTGTGTGATATAACTTATCGCCTTTTTCCTCTTCCATTTGTCGTGTGCGCTCCTTTAAATTACTTTCATCTTGGGGATTATGAAGGAGTAATTCTATGAGCACTTTTGAATCTATTTTATCTTTGAATAGAGGCAACCGCATTTTTAAAAAATAATTTGCAGAAGTACCAAAAAACTGAATACGCTGAACCTTTGTTAAACGCTGATTAATAGCTTCATTACCTTTTTCCTCAATAGGATGATAAACCTTATATGGCAAAAATATATTTTCTAATTTAATATTCTCTTTGACTTGATTAGCTGCATTGAGTACTTCGGTACTTATTTGTGTTTTTAATTCTTCATTTAAATATCTCTCAAGGGTTTCACCTTTTATATACTGAATAATGCTCGCTATGAAAAAAGCCAAAGATAAGGAACCGAAGATTTTTGAAAGGATATCAGCAACTCTCCTGCTAACAAGTCCAAACGTTGATGATTCGAATAAAAATATACCGCTCAGAAAAAGAAAAAAAAGGGATAACAAAAGAGTGAGAAGTATGTATTTTTGTTTAGATAAGTTCTTAATTTCCTCTTTTAATGTGAGCATATCAATTCTTGTCTGTGCTCCTCCAATAACGGATTAAATTTCTCTGAAAATGTTTTCTTAGAAATAAAATTATAAGTTTGCTGTAGTAATTCTATTCCATTAGCCCCAAGCGATTCTGCTAAGCATACCGGCTGAAGATGATTATAATGATCATAATTATTGTCCATTATTCTTAGTCCCAATTGCTTCTTGTTGTTGTAAATTCTTGTTCCTCGGTGGGGTGTAATAAATCCGAGCAACGGAACCACGTTTGGATATGAGCAGTGCTTTATTATAAAGGAGGCTTTCTCTCTTAAACTCTTATCCGTCTCACCGGGTACACCTAAGATGAAATTTAAATTTGTCTTGAACCCTAAATCACTCGCCTCCCGTATTGTTTTTTGCAGGTTAGAAAGAGCTGAGACAATTCCACCTTTTTTTAGAATTTCTAACTGATTTGCATCATGGGACTCTACGCCAAAACTTATCTCTGCAAATCCAGCTTTTCGCATTAATTTAAGGGTCTCAGAATCGATTAAGTCAATTCTTGTCTTCCCTCCGAATTTTACTGGGAAATCTCTGCACGCAAGTTCTTCGCAAAGCTGGAAGAGATAGCTTTTATCAAGAGACAATGTATCATCACCGAAAGAAATAAGCTGGGGAGAAAACAAATTGATTATGTGTTCAATTTCGTTTACAACACGCTCAATCGAATATTGCCTATTTTTGTTTTGCCAATGTGAAGTCAGTGTACAAAAATCGCAATTGTAATGACACCCACGGCTCGCAAAGACATAGTAGCGAGTTTCAAATTGTTTGTATATATTAATTGGAATTCTGTCAAAACAGATTGGCGGTAGACAATTCAGGTCTTGAATGAGAGACCTATCTGGATTCGACATATACTTCCCATTGTCAATAAACGATATCCCATTTACATCTCTATAAGATGAATTGGTTTTCAATTTATTAAGAATATCAACAAAAGTTTGTTCGCCCTCTCCCTTACAGACCATATTTATAAAACTGAATTTATCCAAAACCCATCTATCATTTGCAGTGGGGAAGAGGCCGCCCAAAATCGTAATACATTTGTTATCTTTAAAAAAATTCAAAATACTTGCTACTGCATTGAAATTACAAGAAATCGCACTACTGGTCACTACATCAGGCTTGTATTTTTTATAAATTGAATCTAAAGATTGGGGGTTACCCAATGCCCAATCTATTTCCATAGAGTGGTAATAAAATTCGATATCCTTCAATCTTGTTTTAGCATAAGAATAAAGTGCCAAAAATGTCATTGGAAGAGCTATATTAATTCTGACAGGATTATTGACCCTTGGTTCAATAAAAAGTACTCTCATTTTTCCTCATTTCCATAAGCAGCTAATTCTAGAATATCCAAAATTATATTTAATATACCTACTTCAAATTTCCATTAAAATCTACACTTTTTTTCAAAAACTGTCAATGTGCAGTATTACAGTGTTGAAGATAACAGTTTTAGTTATCAGAATAAAGCAGAATAAAGCCTTTATTTTTTGATGAAGAGGTTACAGGATATTTTTTTCAAGTAGTCTCTTTATATTTGGAAAACAAAATCATCAATTTTTAAAACTCTTTCCTGATGATACTAAGATGATATATTCATTTAAGAAAGAGTTCGATCTCTCCAGCAACTAAATACTTTAAATATGTCATTCCGGCTTGTCAGGAATCTTTATTCAGATCAAAGTGCTCTTGAAATTCTCTGTTAGTGGCTGAACGAGAAATGATTTGCAATGAATTGCTTCCTAAAGAGGAGCAGTTAATTTTATTTGGATATCTTTGATTAGCTTTATAAAATTATCCCTTGTTTCACTATCTATTGCATCAGTTGTTTGTAATTTCATCTTTATTGTTAGCGCAACTCTAACTTTTGAGAAACCAATTGAGAACTTATCCTTAAACTGTTTCTCGTAGAGATTCTCAATTTTATGGTTACTTTTTGGTATTTTCTCAACTTCTCTTTCAGAATAAGTCGCTTTTACAGCTTCATAATATTCATTTTCAGAAACAAGATCGGCGAGACTGAATTCATGTTGTTTGTCTGGAAAAATATTACCAATCATTACAATTTCATCGTCTGTAATCTTATGCGCTTTTAGTTTGTTAACGATTCCCCTCCCACTACTATCATTATCCAGTATAGCAACAAATGGTAATTTAAGTCCCTTGTATACTCTTGCAAGAACACATTCTCTATCTTCTGCAAGGCTTCCATTAATAACAATATTATCCATTTCATTAAGAAACTTATTTGTAAAACCTTCCAATAAATACTTATCAGCCATTCCTTCAACTAGAATATTGTAATTTGATGCAATCAGTGAATACCCAATATTTGAGCCAATCGCTGACCTTAGAGGTTCCAATATATCTAAATGATCACCTTCCTTCACGATACTGTTATGTATTTTAGTACCTATATTGTCACTTTTTAACTCAACTTTTCTTATTTGTTCCAGTTTAAAAACATCTACCATAGCAGGGGAATGCGTAACATATATTACTTGAGCATTATTAGCGATGCTTTCTTCTAGAAATTTCTTGATATCTCGTTGCCCATCAACATGTAAATCTAAGGCAGGATTATCTAGTAATATTATTGTGGTAAGTGCTGATGCTCTCTCATTCTGAATCGTGCTATAGAATGATAACAACCACTGAAACCCATCACTTCTCTCAGATGGAGCAATACGATGACTATAAGTACTATCACTAATTGATACTGAAAGTTTAGTTCCGCCAATTCTAAAGTGGATCTTATATTCTCATGAGTACTGATTTCTCCCTATGTAATCAATTATGCCGCCATTTGTAGATCATTGTCCATCTTAAGATCAATCTGATCTGTCAGGAATTTCGTGA
>JAGVOB010000156.1 GCA_020052955.1 Candidatus Omnitrophota bacterium
ATCTAATAAACAATCGCCCAAAAAAGTGTCTTAATTACCATACGCCGAATGAAGTTTTGGGCTCAAGTGTTGCACTTCAC
Organism: Candidatus Omnitrophota bacterium; assembly: GCA_020052955.1. Classification (GTDB taxonomy): domain Bacteria; phylum Omnitrophota; class Gorgyraeia; order VGKN01; family VGKN01; genus JAGVOB01. Next base: position 81 of record JAGVOB010000156.1, read on the forward strand.
TGTTGAATGTGGCTTTTTGATATTTGATTTTATCCATATTTCACTCCTTATCTTAAACTTACTCCCACTGTTCTCTCTAAATCCGCTAACGCTATCTCATATTCAACCAAGGCATTGTAATAGCCTATCTTTATATCAATTAGCGACCTGTTTGAATCAAGAAGCATCATAAAATCGGACTTACCTGATTTAAAACCGGCAAGACTTGCCTCAATAGATTGTTTTGCAATCGGAAGAAGATTTTCCTTATAAAGTTTTATCTTATTTTTTGCGATATCAAGCTTTGTCACAATATCTTTTGTTTCAAAAAGTTTCTTATTTCTCATAGCCTTATATGCCGCTTCTGCCTGTTCTAAATTATTTATCGCCTCTTTTAAGCCGTATCTTTGCTTTGTCCAAAACCAAAATGGAACGCTTAGGGCAAGCATAAAATCCCATAAACCAAGGCCGCCTGAAAAGATATTTCTTAGGGTAAGTTGCGGCATAAAATCCGGCAGAAACTCAAGCTCTACTAATTTTTTTGAATATTTATTCCTTTCTATAACATAGTTAAAAGTGGCAAGTTCCGGTTGATTTTCCAAGGTTAATTTATATAAGGTATCTATATCTTTATTAAAGGATATATCCTCTTTAATGGCTGGCTCCCCTAAAAGGCTTTTTATATCCTTGTTTAAAATAGAATTTAATTTTGCTTCTTGAGCAGAAATTTCTCTCTTATGATTTTCTATCTCGTTAGTAAGTTTTGCTATTTCAAGATGAATCTTTAAAACCTCTTCCTGTTCTATCTCTCCAACTGCATATCTTGCCTCTGCCACTTTTGAGATACCGCGAAGTAAATTTAGGCTTTCTTCATTTAGCTCCACTATCTTATGGTGCATAAATAGTTCATTATAGGATTTCTTCACCTCGTTAATTATCTCAATCTCTTTTAGCTTGTATTCAGATGCCATCATCTGGCTTTCTATTAAAGCAATCTTTCCTTTGGTGGAGAGCTTTCCAAAAAAGGGTACAGCCTGGGAAACAGAAAGCATCCTGTCTTCAGGCATTGTTTTATTTAGCTTAAGCGTGCCTTTTGGTATCTTCTCAAAGGAAATCCCTATGGTTGGATTATTAAGAGACTTTGCCTGCGGTATCCGCGCCTGCGAGGCCTCCCAAGTTTTTCTGGCAGATAAAACCTCAGGGTTATTCTTAAGCGCCTCTTCTATAAGACTTGATAAGGAAAGCTCCTGGGCAAGAAGCGGATAATAATCGCTCCATATTAAGGAAATTATTACTACATAAATAAAAAACTTTTTCATCCTAAACTGCCTTTCTGAATTTTGAAAGCAGGTTAATAACCTCATCAAACTTTTTCTGCCTATCAAGCTCTGATTTTCCTTTTAAGGCACTTGCTACGCAACCTTCAAGATGTTTTTTCAAAATATTATCCTCAACCCTTAAAATTGCACCCGTTATAGAATGAAGCTGGGTTAGGATATCAATACAGTATCTGCCTTCTTCTATCATCCTCTGAATGCCGCGTATCTGACCTTCAATCTTCTTAAGATATATGATTTGTCCTTCGTGTGTCGTAGCCATCATATTTACCTCCACAATGGGAGTATACCATACCCCCCTACCCTATGTCAAGAGAAAAAATAAAAATTTTTTTTGCCCACACCTCAGGACTTACCATCTAATTCATTTAATACAAGGTATAAACTTTTTATCACCTCTGAAATTCTACTGTAGTCTAATTTCTCATAGGTATCCTCATATGTGTGATAATAGGGATATCTGTAAAAAGCAGTATCTGTAATCATAACTGCCCTATAACCCTCCTTCCAGAATGAGGCATGGTCAGAGAAGTTTACTCCAGTGATAAGGCTTATTCCTATCAATGTCTCTACGTTTAAATTGGAATGTTTCTTAAAGATTTTTTTTATTCTTTTTACAAATTTTCTTGAACGAAAATCTCCCACAACAGCTATAAAATCTGCTCTATCAGGATAGAAGAAACTTAGGCCGAGAGGATAGGCTTGAGATTTTGGTTTATCCGAATAGACCCCCACTGACTCAAAACAAAGCATAAGTTGTATATCCTCTTTGGCATCTCTACATTTTTGGGCGTAGACACTGCTACCCATTGAATTCGTCAAAAAGAAAGGTGGCTCTTCGTTTGTAAAAGCGATAAATCTTATAGTCTTTTTAAGGGGCTCTTTGACTAAAAGGCGGGAGAGCTCTAAGAGGCAACTGACACCTGAGGCATTGTCATCTGCTCCGGTCGAGCCAATAACTGAATCATAGTGGGCTCCCACAACTATAATTTCATCAGGGTTTTGTTTACCTTTTTTCTCAGCGATTATATTACTAAACTCTTTTCCTTCAAGGTTGTATTCGTTAAGTTCGATACTATAACCATATCTCTTAAACTCTTCTATTATATATCTTTTAGTCTCCTCTAATTTGCTATGATTAAAAAAATTTCTCTCACCTATATCTTTAGAAAGTTTTAATATATGTGCTTTGATATTAGAATGGGAGATTTTTGGTTCTGTATCCAAGGCCAAAACGAAAGGGTATCCTATAAGGATACAAAAAATCAAGGGTAGGCCAAGAAATCTCTTGGCTATCTTCACCCCGCACCACAGGAAGCCCCGCCTGTCAAGGCGAGGAGAAATGAAAAGTAATCCCGAAGGGTGATAACATAGAAGCTACGCTTGTAAACTCCGCTCCTGCGTGCAGGGGCGGAGTAAAGACGTGGTGCGGGGTTCATCTTTCTATCTTTAAGATCTTATATCTTACGATTCCCTTCGGAATCTTTACCTCAACCACTTCATCTTTCTTATGGCCTAAAAGAGCCTTGCCTATGGGCGAGCTTGTCGAAATCTTATTTTGCGAAAAGTCTGCCTCTTCTGATGAAACCAACGTATATATAGACTCTTCTTTTGTGTCTAAATCTATCATTGTGACCATAGCGCCTATTAAAACCTTATCCCTGGCCATCGATTCTTCATCTATTAGGCTTGCTTGGCTTAGTTTATTTTCGAGCTCTGCCATTCTCTTTTCAAGATGCGCCTGTTCGTTCTTAGCCGCATCATACTCCGCATTTTCTCTGAGGTCGCCCATGGAACGCGCGTGTTCAAGATGCTCTGCTATTTCCTTCCTTTTTACGGTTTTTAGATAATTTAACTCCGCTATTAACTTTTCATATCCCTCTTTTGTTAAAAATATCTTTGGCATATTTAAATCCCTTGTTTTATTAAGAACTCATCTACCCTTTTTAGAAACCCGTCCTTGTTAATCAATATTGAATCATTGTGTCCACCTCTCATTATGTAAAATTCCTTGGGCTCCGTTGCTGCCTCAAAGAGTCTTTGGCCCATATCAAACGGTACTATTTCATCGTTTCGGCTATGGATTATGAGCTTTGGAATTCTTATCCCCTTAATCTTGGACAACGAATCATATCTAATAGATACCCCTAGCCACAAAGGCAGAAAAGGGTATATCCTTCGAGCCATATCCTTTGTTGACGTAAAACAGCCGAATGTTATGAGAGCGTCTGCCTTAACCTTCCTTGCCAGGTCAACCGCTACCGCCGAACCAAGAGATTCGCCGTATATTATAATTTTTTTATCACTAATATCTTTCCTTGACAAAATATAATCATAGCTAGCCTGCGCATCCAAATACGTCCCTTTTTCGTCAGGCGAGCCCTTGCTCTTTCCATAGCCCCTGTAATCAAATATGAATACGCTTAACCCTAAATCGTGGAAGATCTTTATAAATTCTATGCGGTGGCTTATATTTCCCGCGTTTCCATGAAAAAAAAATAAAACTCCTCTTGATCTTTGCGAAGGGACAAACCATCCGTTTAGCAGGATATTATCCTTTGTCTTAAAGAATATATCTTCATATGAAAGATCTAATTCCGTTGGAATAAACTCTATCGCCTTTATCGGAAAGTATATACTCTTTATCTCAAAATATCTAAAACACATCCATCCGAATGCTAAAATTACAAATATAATGAAAATTTTAACTATCATGTTGTTTTTGCAGAGCACTATTCTTCTTATTTGGATAAAGAGGAAGAAGAAAATATCTCTTTTTCTTCAGTGGGAGTAAAGGGCCTGCCTTCTATGAGAATAAGATTATAGTAAACTATCTTTGGTATACGCACAACAATACTGCCCTCTTTGTAACTAAAAGTTAACTCGACCGCTTTCTTAAAATCCTCCAGATCGGGGCTAACCATGCTAACGAACAATGGTTTAAATTTAATGGGAACTTCAACAGAAAAATCCGTCTGCTCACTAATCTTATAGTCTTCATAAAGGTGATTTATAAGGTGCACAGAAGCAAAGTATGGCCTATCCCTGTATTCATTTATAACATAAGATATTTTTTCGGCTTTTATCAACGTAATGGGGACCGTGCCAATTTTTTCTATTGCATGCTCCCGGGGATTTTCGTTCCACTGAACAACCTGTTGCTGATAAAGGCTTGAATAATTGTTGTAGAAATCAACTAATTTCTTCAATTTATTATAGACATTTATTTTTGTGCTTGTTCCTTGCGCAGGGACGGGTGAAAGTATTGCTGCTTGCCCTTCGGAAGAGGTAATCTTTTCTTTTATATAAATATTCAAAGGAAAACAGAATCTCCATCCAACCGCCAGCATCTCAGGTACCATTCCATAAAAAAAATTTACCTGTTCTTCTGGAGAGATATTGGTTGTGAAATCAGATAGGGGTAATGGCCAATTCATGAATGCGAATATCGGCACGCCATATGTAGTGCCATTGTTTAACGGTCCCGGGTAATTCAGATTTAGCACCTTTAGATCCTCCTGCACCCACGCGCCTACGCGTTCATCCTTGTTAAGTAAATTTCCTATCCCGAAGGTGGACATATGAAGATAGGAGAGTTTACTCTGTGAACAGTCCAGGTGAGATATTGACTTGCTGCTTGAAAACTCTGTATGCGGAATCCCGTCTTCTTTCAAAAACATTGGCTTTCCTTCATATAGATTATTGCTTGGAGTGTAAAAATATTCCAATAAAGGGTCGGCCTGATAATCAGCTCCCTTGTTATGCGCCCCTATTCCTCCTACGGGCACATCCTTTCTATATGCCTTATAAACATAATCCTTGGTCTCTTTGAACATATTTGCCCAATCGTCCGATGTGAAGCCGGGGTTACTAGATGTATACGAAGCTTGACTTTCATACCATACTATGTCGCATCCCGCCGCAACCTGCGCAAGCGCATAGTGTATCTGGTACCTGCGTCCGCCTTCATCCTCAAAATTTATCTTTCCCGGCTGCCGGAACATATCAGGAAAATATTTCACCCACCAGCTATCCCTTATATCCGTAAAGTCGCAATTCACGGCGCCTGTTATGAGACCGCCTCTGGCGTGAATAAAATCTATAAATCTCTTAAATGGCCTAGACGGTGACAGAAAGAAATTGTCGGCTGTCTGAGGGGGGTATGTATCCGGCTTGTCTGGTTCCAATATCTGAGCGGATTGAGGGTAAAGTTTATCATCCGTTCTGACTTTTATAAAGGCCTTGAAATCGTGTTTCGCTCCGAATTCACCCCACTCTTTCAAATCCCAGGTAGAATCATATATGGCATGAGTAGGTATTCTAGAGAACTTTCTCTGAAGAGGCGTACCCCACTTATTAACCGAGTCGGCATTGCCAGGTTTAGTAAAAGGCGTTGTAGGCCCACCCCAAAAATCCTCTTCTTCTTGCGTATAAATTGTAAATATAGAGACAAAAAATAGACCTGCTCCAATTATAGATATTAATAGATAATGTGGTTTTTTAGCCATGGTTAGATAAAGCCTTCCATAACAGGTTTCCGTATGGCTCATACTGCACTTCGCCTTGCTCAGTGTCCTGAGCTTTTGCGAAGGAACCGGCCATTGTCATCTTCACACTAGCCCCCGCATGGGGCATGGGTGTGGTTTTCTGACCGCGAATGTATAAAATTATATCCCAAATACTAAAAAATCCAAGAGAATTTTCCATTAGTTACGCTTACCTTAAATAAAACCAACTATGAGACTTAACATATCGGTTGGTTTTATTTATCCTGCCCCTCTGTCCCGAGACCTCGGGGTCGAGGGAAGGAACCGAAGGTGACGAAGGATCTAAATGCGATTATAAATATGCTAAAATTCAATTGTGGTTACATTTAAAAAAGGGCCTTAAGAGATTCGTCCTCTCGAGTACTACTAAGATAATACTGTATATAATCATAAATACTACTGTAAGGATTATCTTTCTGTGGTTAATCTTCTTTTGTACAACTAACTCCTTGGCTCCCTTAAACATAAGCAAAATACCTAATATATTGGTCAACCAGTAAAATACGACTGTAGCATAAATAAAAGACTCCGGATAAAAAAAAGATACAATGCTTGCCAGGAGATAGGAGATAGGTATATTTATAAATAAATCATTCCACCATGTGAAGGGAGAGAGCATCCATCCAATAATAAACAGAGTATAACCTCTATTCATATAAAGCCTTCCATAACTCCGCAGGCTTTAGCCCGAGGTTTCCGTATGGCTCATACTGCACTTCGCCTTGCTCAGTGTCCTGAGCTTTTGCGAAGGAACCGGCCATTGTTCATTCCTGCCCGCCTTTGGCAGGCGCACCCTAGCCACCGCAGGGGCATGGGTGCGGTTTTCCCCTCGTTTAGCTCGGGACTTTGCTGGCCGCGAATGTATAAAACTAATGGCCTCGAATCTAAATAAAACTAACTATGAGACTTAACATATCGGTTGGTTTTATTTATAAATGCGACCATAAATATGTTAAAATTCAATTGTGGTCGCATTTAAAAGTTATTTCTTAGATTTTTTCTTACTCTTCAAGCTTTTAAACATTGCCTGCGCCTTCGTTAAAGAAGTGCCCTCATGGACAATCGCACGTATGACCTTAATCATCGCAACAGGATTTTCAGACTGCCATATATTCCTGCCCATGTCAACCCCGGAGGCGCCCTCATTAATAGCCTCGTACGCAAGACTTAACGCATCTAGCTCTGTCTTTAGTTTAGGCCCGCCCGCAATAACAAGCGGAACAAAACAGCTTTTGACCACTTTCTCAAAATCCTCGCAGTAATAAGTCTTAACAAAATGCGCACCAAGTTCCGCAGCTATACGGCAGGACAAAGCAAGATACCTGGCGTCTCTTTTTTCAAGCTCTTTTCCTACGGCGGTAACCGCCAATACGGGTATTCCATACCTTGTAGCTTCATCAATAAGCTTCGTGAGATTTATCAAAGTCTGGTGCTCATGTTCCGAACCAACATATACAGATAGGGCCACGGCGCATACATTAAGACGCAGCGCATCCTCAATAGAAACTGTTATTGCCTCATTTGACAGATCCTTCCCAATTATACTATTACCTCCCGAAACCCTTAGGACAATAGGAATATCATTTGCCGGATCCACTGATGTGCGAAGTACCCCCCTTGTCAACATAAGGGCGTCAGTATAGGAAATAAGGGGCGCTATTGTTTTACATGGCTGTTCTAACTTTTTTATAGGCCCTAAAAAATATCCGTGGTCAACTGCCAGCATAACCGTTCTTCCGTCTGATTTTATTATTCTGCTTAACCTATTTTTTATACCCCAATCCATTAGTAACCCCCTTTTTAAATGTTAAATTTCTCAATGACGAATATCTAATAAATGACAAATAACAAAGCTCAAAATCCAAAATAAGCACAAAGCATACATAAATATTGAACAACGAAGCTTCTGTTTTGATGTTTGACATTTAATTTTTGGATTTATTTTGTGCTTTGAATTTTGGTATTTGGCATTAAAAATTGGAAATTTATCAGATATTCGGACTTCGTCATTAGATATTTACTGGCACACTCATTTTAAGTTAACGGTTCTTATTTCTGTGGTTCAATAATCACCTTTATAGACTCTTTTGGCTCAGATACTAGCTTAAAACCAAGTCCTGTTTGCGCAAGTGGCAGCCTATGCGTAATCATATCTTTTACATTTATTTTATGAGTTCGGATTAATTCCAGCGCCTCCACATGCTCCTTAGGAGTTGCTGCATAAGAACTGGTAAGCGTAATTTCGTTACGCCAGAACACATCATTTATGGATAACGGCATTGTGAATCCTCTTTCTGCCGCGGCGAAGAACAAAACAGTCCCGCCGCGCTCAACAGACTGCATAGCTTGCTCTATTGCCGCTTTTGCGTTTGTACATAAAATTACGATATCGGCTAAGAAACCATCGTTGGCCTTACTAAGAACGCCTGGAGTATACTCCCCGGAATTAAATGTTATATCGGCTCCTAATCTCCTGGCCGCATTGAGCCTATAGGGCAAAATATCCGTGGCTATTACTCTTTTTGCCCCATTAAGACGGGACATCTGTATATGAAGCAGCCCGGATATCCCGGCTCCGATTATTAGAATATTTTGTCCTTTCTTTACACCCGCTAGCTTCTGGCCACGCAATATACAGGCAAGGGGTTCTATAAAGGTAGCCTCTTCAAACGAGACTTCATCAGGTAGGGGATAAACGCCATGTTCAACATTAATTGCTGGGAGTCTTAAGAATTGAGCAAAGCCTCCGGGTTGGAAGTTTGTCTTGCGCAGGGTATCGCAGACAGTCTGGTGGCCATTTAAACAATAACGGCATTTATTGCAGGGGACATGGTGGCTGGCAGAAACTCTATCTCCCACTTTATAGCGAGTAACATCCTTCCCGGCCTCAATAACAACACCCGCAATCTCATGGCCTAAAACCAAAGGCACCCTGTTAATGCGATACCACTCCATAACATCTGTGCCGCAGATACCACTTGCCTCCACCCTTATTAGAAGCTCGTTATCGGCTATGCGGGGAATCGACATTTCTTGCATGCGCACATCGCTATTGCTGTAATACATCGCTACACGCATATCTTATTTCCGCATATAAAAAAGTTTAGCTGTTCAATAATAAATTAACTACATCCCTGATCTTCTCTATTTCATCCCTTTTCATAGCTTTAATCTGCTCTGTTGCGTTGGAGGTTAAACGCTTAGATACATCTTCATTAAGGGATATTATCCTTCTAAAAATATCCATCAACAGCAAAAGCCCCAGGACGCTTATAATAACCATCAGGAAAAAAATCAGCCTGAACAAACCGCCGGTCTCTAAAGAGAGTATGGTTTCGCCAACCAGATAGAACGCCGTTAACATAGGCAGAATTGAAACCAGTGCAAACGTAGTCATAACTTTCCTGCGGACGCCCTGATATTTAAGAGACAGTGATTTTATACCCTTCGCCTCATTTGACATTTTTCACCTCCTTTTTTTATAAGTGGTTTGCTCAAAACTATTTTCTCGTCGGAGAATCTTATCCTCTACTCCCGATCTCACCTCCACTTGTTTTCTCGTCGG
>JAGVOB010000197.1 GCA_020052955.1 Candidatus Omnitrophota bacterium
CGCTTTCTTACTCTCAAAGAACAAGGAACTCGCTGCCTCTTTATACAAAATCCAATCTCAACGCTTTAAGAAAAATCTGAAAAACTAACAAAGTCCTGTCCAATTATATATTCTTTTTCACCGTCAGCGTCAAAATCCTCCCTCAATACATTCCTGATCCCCTCATCGTCGTCTTTCTGTGGGGAGGAAAAGGTATAAACCACATCTTCCTGCTTAAATACAACCTTATCGCCCTCTAAAGTTATTTCTGGCTTGGGGTATGGCGAGTCCTTTGCATAAGTGAGGCAAGGCGCAAGGAACAATAAAAAAAATATTACTACCATCTGTTTTTTATTCTTCAAGCGAAACATCTTTATCTATTTAGTCTTCTTTTTTATTGCTTTTTGGACTTAACCTGTGCGCACAGTACTTCTGCAAGAGGCGATAGCTCCCCATTTTCATATGGAAACTCCCTGCAGTAGGCTGGCTTCAAATTATAATCAACCTTGTGAATAGCACACAACCCGTCCGGCTCAAGGAAAGAACAGGGGTCATCTTCATAGCTCGTTCCCACTTTATACCCCGAAGGAAAATCTTTATCAATCTCAAGATGATAAAATTGCCCCTTTAACCCAAGGGATAATATTTTTTTAGCTTCTTCTAAATCTACCCATGCTCCGAAATCACAACAAGAATTCTTCTGTTTGCATTCCGAACAACCATCCGCCTCCATTTTTACCATCCTCTCTCTTTTGATACGAACTACCAATTACTCGTTATGGTATATAATTTTACTCTTAATAGGCCGGTTTTGCAATGGGGAAGTTGATGTAGATCTCTATCCGAAATCAAGTGTTTATCCCTAATTAATGAAGCTCCACGGCTTAACAGCCGTGGTTTCTGACTTTTTCCCGCCTTTTGGTGGGACTGGGTGCGGAATAAATTGGCAGGGTCCATTTTTTCGCTCATCACAACGCAAGGATTTTAACTGCCATATCATTATCCGAAGTTGAAAGCACTATCTTTGCCGGACAGCCGCCTGAGCAGGTTGTGCAGTAAATGTAGTTAATATTTATTTTGTTAAGGGCAAGGGTTTCAGAAATATTTTTTAACGCACCGGGCCTATTTTCAAGCTCCATGACAATTACATCGGTCTCAGCAATATCCCCATACCCGTTATTCAGTAACTCAGAGATTGCTGCCTCATTATTATTGGTTATAAATATAAGATTTCCCTTGTTGCCTGCGCAATTCGAATATCCTGCTATTGCCTCTACATTCACGCTGTGATTTACCAAAAACGACATCATTCGCGCCAATGCCCCAATTTTATTTTCGGTTATTACGCTAATCTCCCTTGCCCTTACCATGTTTTTAATCACATTAGCTCCTTTCTTGTATTATTATAGGGCTTCACAAAAATTATTCAGCCCTTGATTACGGAGATTAAAAAGTAGACTACAGAGATTAAGGCTCGATGAGAAATCGCTGTAATCTTTTTAAAATCGTTGTAATCAACAGCCCGAAATAGAATTTTGTGAAGGGCTGTGTATTATACCTGACTTTACTTTGTTGCCCCTTCGAAGCAAGAGCTATTTTAATCCCTAACGCTTGTTTTTGCAAGTTTTAAAGTACTCAGAAAATGACAAAAATGTAATTTTTATTGACAACGGGTTAAGCATATGATAGTAAATTAGGTAATAAATCGGTAAATGAATTTAATCCCGCCTTTGGCGTCCCGCCAAAGGCGGGACGAGAGGTTAATTCCCCGCAGCTTGCTGCGAGGTAGTTCATTAGGAAAGGAGGAAAACATATAATGAAAAAAGGTATACTGCTTATAGGGATAATGATCGTATTCTTACTGTCTATAACCGTTCCAGCATTTGCGCAAGTTAAAGCGGGGACATCCGAGCTTGGTATGCATATAGGCGGAATTATAGGTGATGACCTAATGAGTACGACTGTTTCGGACACCACTCCTGAACTGGATAGCGCACTAGCATGGGGTGTAAATTATACCTATAATTTAGGCGTTAACTGGGGAGTTGAAGGACGCTACACCTGGCACGTAAGCGAGCTGCATAATGCACCAGCCAGCACTGATTTAAATGTATACATGTTTGACGTAAACGCCGTCTACCATTTTAACCCTGAATCACAGACAGTTTTTTATGCAACCGGCGGCATCGGTTTGGCAATCGGAGATTTAGATAGTGCGATTACGGGAACAATCGATGGTACGAATCAAACTGTCGGCGATGACAGCGGATTTACATTCAACCTGGGTACTGGGGTAAAGTACTACGCCACTGAGGATGTTGTTTTTAGGGGTGATTTTCGTTACCGCTATATTGACAAGTTGGTAAGTAGCTTTGAGGAGAGCTTAAATACCTTTGAGATTACGGCAGGGGTAGGCTACAGGTTCTAAATCATTTAAGGGCTATCAGGGATTTTTAAAATATTTGAAAATTCAGGATGGCCCTTTCTTTTTGCCTTGCCATAAGTGCCTTTATAGTGCTCTGTTTATTAAATAACGTCATCATTAGAAATTCAAATATCAAAAATAAAATATCAAAATGACAATGCAAGATTCAAAATTTCTTTAAGACATCATCATATTCAAAAACAACTTCCTGAGTTCAATAATTAAGTGCAACACTTAGGAATTGTGCTATCCTAAGTGTTTATGAATATACAATATACGCAACTGACGCTCCAAGAACGTGAAA
>JAGVOB010000205.1 GCA_020052955.1 Candidatus Omnitrophota bacterium
CCTAAATGATAAAATACCTCTATATTCCGCGGTAGCTCAACGGTAGAGCAGGAAGCTGTTAACTTCAAGGTTCCAGGTTCGAATCCTGGCCGCGGAGCAGAGTCTGACTAAATATAACTGAGTTGGCCTGTTGTAATGCCTCTATAACGGGCTGATACTTAATTTCGGCTATCTTCTTATCTTTTACCAAAAACTCATTGAAAAAGAAGTGTAGATAGGCTTTTTTGTGGTAAATATCAGCTTTTTTATATGCCTTAGCGATGTTTTGGGTAATAGCCAAGACTTCTTCAATAATACCCATATCAACCGTTCTGATTTTGTCAATTTCAAGAAGTTCTTTTTGAACATCTAATAACCCAGCGTCAATTTTTACTTTAAGTCTTTTATAAGTATCACTGTCAAAAGTACCAGATAATAATTCTTCTTCTAATTTATCCCTCTTGATTTCAAGGGCTACCTTTCGGTTGTTAATAGCTTTCTTTGCGGATTCTCCTCTTTCTGATGTTTCAAAATAGACCTGTTTTACATTTCTTTTTACTGCTTCAACAAATTCTGGTTTAAACTCTAGTTTTTCAATTTCTTGCTCAACCAGTCTCTCAAGGTCTTCTAGTAAGATATATTTCTCTTTGCAACCCGTACCACGCTTGCCTAGACCTGAGCAATGATAGTACCCAATCCTACCACCTCTAGCTTTGAATTTAATATCACCATAGTGCCATTCGGCAACAAACCGTCTTCTACAATTTTTACAAAAGACAAAGCCGTTTAATAAGAAATTATGCTTTCTCTTACGAATTCCGTAGTCACCTTTACCTGCCAAAATACCCTGCACAACATCAAATATAGGCTTCGTAATTAATGGTTCATGTTTACCCATGACTTCTAGTCCTTTCCATCGCATAAGACCATAACAAAAAGGATTAGTTAAGATATTATAAACAGCAGAATAATGAAGTTTTTTACCCAACCTACCTTCAACCCCATTTTTTGTTAGATATTGCGTAATTGAGAAGATTGAGTGATCACCTGTTGCATACATCATGTAAGCCTGAGTAATAAATGGCGCTGTCTTTTCATCTTGGACTACAATCCTTTTGTCATAGCTTCCTATTGGATTTGGATTAACAATATTTTTGTAACCAAGTGTGGCAAATGCAGGCCAGATACCATTTTTAAACTTTTCTCTAGCTGTTTGTTTAACTTTATATGATGTAAGTTTGGGCTGAATAGAGTTCACTACAGCCATTAACTCGTCAACTGCATCAGAAATAGGATTGTTTTCATCAACAATCATACCTGTTAGTGGAATAGTTTTAACATCATACTTTTCTAGCTGTTTCTTAATAAATAAGTACTCAAAGGTATTTCTTGAAATACGAGAGCTATCTTGGACGACTAAATAAGAAATATCGCCTTTGGAGCAACGGGCAAGCATTTCTTGAAGTCCTGTTCTGTTTGCCATCGAAGTCCCCGACAAACCACCATCTACGAAAATATCCTCTGCTAGCTCACCGCCTATTTCCTGTATTTTTTCTAAAATTTTAACTTTTTGAACATCGAGCGACAAGCCATTCTCTGCCTGTGAAACTGTACTTACTCTATCGTAACCTAGGCACAGAGGAATATCATTTTTATTATTCTCCATTTTCATATTTATTTACTATTTAATAGTCCTATAACATTATTATAAGGACTATTTTTAAAGGAAACGACTGGTGATTTTCGTACCTGTTTTAATACTAGTTCGATCCAGATTTTAGCCATTTCATCAATATCAGCCATACCCCCCGTGGTAGGATTGCTTCGTTTCTCAGTTCGTATGGGCTTATTGTCTTTCATATCTGATCCATTAGGCTGAAATAACTCCTGTTATATGGTTTTTCAAAAGAGGGGATGAGCAGATTGACTGGTCATCCCCCATAAAACTACTAGTACTCTTTTGTTTTAAGGCTAAAATAGTGCAATTAACTCTTTGAGAAGCAGAGGTATTGGTTTGGGCTACATGAGGAAAAGCACCACTAAATGTTAATTTCTTACCATGTGTACATATGTATACATAAGTTAAGTAAACATTTAGTCCATATAAGTCAAGGTTAATATAAGTGCTTTTCATATTGTTTTTAGAATGGAATATCATCAGGATTTACTTCTTCTTTCTTTTCCATATTTAGTGCTTTTTCAATTAATTCAAATTCGTTGGGGTGATAAAATTCTTTAGCAGCTAGGATAAATTCCTGCATTATTCGTTCCTGAAGTTTTGCGTATTCTTCTTTGTCTAAAACAACAACACAACTTTGAAAATGAAAGTTTTTTAACGAAGGCATGGTAAAAAATATGCCCGTTCTACTTTGTTTCCAAAGTATCGGGCAAAATCTAAGTTCAATTTCGTTATTTAGATTTAGGGTTACTATCGCAAGAGGATTTTCATCTATTCCTCTTAACTTTATTTTGATTTTTATGCTGTCTAGAATTTTCATGCTTTTTTGAAAAAATGTTTATTACAATTACATTTTCTCTAAAAGCAAATGGGGAAAATATGGCGCAGAGAAAGTTCGAAAAAGAATGTGCTGTTTACGAAGTTGTAAAAAGCAGGTTTATTTTTGGAGAAGTCTTTTGTATAACCGCACACCTTTTAAGACCTCTAGGTAGGTTACAGTTTCGTCTTCGGGGTATTCTTCTCCCCAAAAGTTAGCTATTTCATCGTATGTCCAGTTGGAAAGAATCCTAAGCCAATACCAACTTCTGTATTTCCATAAATTAGGATGCAAATCAGGTGGTTTTCTAATACTTCTAAATTCTTTTGCATGTTTCAAAATATACTTTGCGCTTGAAAAAGCTTTTAATATATCTTTATCCTTACTCTTTAGGTTAGGTATTATCGCTACAAAAGGAGAATATATTTTTGTTTTTGGGCCAATAACTTCTACATCGGGGATATAACAGGTTGCATTTCCAAACAAAATAACCTCTTTGATTATGTTTCTAAAATAATAAGGACATTTAAAATAATCAATCATTTCAGATATTTCATTTTCAATTTTTTCCTCGTTGTTGGGATTATCTTTTATCCACTTACGATAATCTAATTCCCATAACCAAGGTTTACTCTTAGAGAGTTTTTTATTTGCCGATATTATTTGTTGTCGTGTTATGTTGAGTTTTTTACGAATTTCTGCAATTTTTTCTAAAAATTCCTTTTTATCCACAAAGAGGGCAACCTCCTGGTATCTTGCTGAATTAGCTATATTAATAGCAACCATTAAGTCTTTTAAATCCTTATTCTCCATAATTCTCCTAATTCTCTATTTATTTTTTGTTTACTTGAGCTTTGATTTCTTTTGCCTTCTAGTCAGGTAAACAATTATTCCAGCGATCACAATAAGCAAGGGAGCATATGCCAAACCAAGAACAAATAGAGCCATTAACAAAGCTATTAAAACCAAAATAAGATAAAATTGGAAAATAATTTGTATGACTTTTGGTAGTTTTCTCAGGTGGGATTTCAGAATTTGTCTAGCTTCATAAGGGGGCTTAAATAAAGAAAGAAATATCCTAGCCTCTCTTGGTGAAGGTGGTTTATCAATGTTGTATCTTCCCATAGATTCTCCTTAATAAATTTATTATAGTAAAAAGAGCCGTCAGTTACGACAGCTCCAGTGTACAAAAAGGAGCAACCCCTTTATATAGCCTATAAATGCAAACTGATACTATTTTGAGTAAAATATACTCAGACTTATGAAGTGTATTAATTGTGGAAATAAATTTAAAACTAAAGGTGTAAAAAGATGCCCATCTTTGGCTTCAAGAGTATGTATAAAATGTGCGATTGGAGGAGTAGGTTCTCATTTCTGTGATCTAAATTGTCCTGATCTAAAATTTCCAGCTCCAAGCACCTATCCTTTAAGTACTTCCGTCATTGGCTTACCAGTCGCAGGAGAAATGAAGGGGACAACAGAAGAATTTTTACCAAGAGCCTTCCATTTAATTAGCTGCGATGTTTCAAAATTAGAAATAACCCATGAGAGTTTTGGGGTATTGGGAGTAAAAACAAAGTTTGTTCTCAAGGGAAACCAAGAGCTTATTAAACAAATATATTCAGGAGAACATTGGAAACTTCTTCATATTGAAGATGCAGTTAAAGAATATGGTGCAAAAGTAAGGTTTATTCTTGCTCCTACCTTTATAGTCTTTCCCCATCAATGGTTAAGGATTATCCCTGAATCTGTTGATCTAAAAATTGCTAACCAAAGAGCTTTAGTTTTAACAAATGATACTGCCGAATTAGTAGGTTTACCTGATTGCTATACTCCGCTCACTAAACAACCCAAACCTAATGGAGAATGGTATTCGTACTTTATGGGTAAAGCCACTGTTTTTTATACTCCGTTTGTTTTTAACCAACCGTACGAAATTTCGTTTAATGTTGAAGTAATGAATCCGTTTTTAGAGCTTGGGTTTTTGTTTCCATACCGCTTCGTTGATATTAACGGTTTATCAATTAAATCAAACAGCATATTTGGTATAGGGCAAAAAACTTCTCGTCTTATTGCTCCACTTAAAATGGATTGTTTTCCTCCACGTCAAGAGTATGAATGGGAAACAAAGTTATCACCTCAGCCACATAGACCATGGATAGTCCCAGCAGGCCCTTTTAGGAATCAACCACTAGTTGGAAACTTCAAGGCTCAAAAAGAAATTGATCGTGGTGGGGATATGTTTGAATTTGATGATTACTCAGTGGTGCAAACAATGTTTCTTAGTTTAAGACCAAAGAACAAAGAGTTTGTTTCGTCTGTCGAAGTAACAAATAACCCTTTACCTGTGCGAATTTACGAGCAGATGCAAAAGCTTCCTCGTTATAGGGATTTTTTAATATCCTACGATTTGATTAACTTTAGCCCTAATCCTTTAGAGTTAGAAATAACATCTGAAATAAAAGGATATACAGATAAAGCTATTAATACTATCACGCTTCCTGCTTTAGGTAGCGGGAAACCATCAAGGGACATTATCAATCAAACGCCAAGATTAAAAAGGGGTGTATTGTCAAAAATAACTAATGCTTCAACAGCTACCCTTTATTACAAGATTATTGATAAAAGTACTCGCAAGATTCTCGATCAAGGAACAAAGGACATTAAATTTTTACCAAAAGACATGATTATCTGGGAAATGAAAGACTTAAAAAGCTCAACTTATTATGATTTATCCAAAATGTTAGGAGCTTGGATTACTTCAAATGATGCAAGCGGATTGTTTGATAGAATTAGAGGAAAAGCCAAAGAATATCACCCTCAAAAAATCCTTGTTGGCGAGCAAGGAAATTCCAATCTTGCTGATAAAACACTACAAGTAAAAGCTCTTTATGATTATTTGAATGATAAATCAGGCATTAGTTATGTAAACCAACCATTTAGCTATGACTTTAATGTTGGTGGGCAAAGAGTGCTGGAGCCTGAACGTGTTATTAGAGCTAAAACTGGTAACTGTATTGATTTGACTGTTTTGCTTGCAAGTTTAATGGAGGGTTTAGGATTAAATCCACTTATATTGCTTATGCCTGACCATGCATTTTTAGGCTGGGGGAATAAATATAAAACTTCAGAAATGGGATTCTTGGAAACTACAGTCCTAGGGAGGATTAACAATCAAACTGGTAAGAAGTATACCTTTGAAGAAGCGAGTCAAATTGCGGAGAAAACATTTAAAGAGAAGTTTTTATATATAGGTTCTGAAGATTATTTGCCACTTCACTCAGTAATTTATTCAACTAATAGGGATTGCAAAATAGTGGACTTATCAGAAGTTCGTAGTGAAGGGATATTCAGAATTTAGTACAATATTAAGTAGATAAATACAATTATCGTTAACCAATAAGAAATAAATAATATGCCAGAAGAACCACAACCAAAACCTGATTTAACTGCAAGTCTAGAATTGCAGGATAGATTAGAAAGGATAAATAACAGAAGAGTTGATGATTTGGCTTATGTAGATGAGTATGATTTAAGAGAAGTTTCCTCAAGGGCTTATAGAGTTGGAGAGTCAGATAGAGCCAAAGTGAGACCAGTTCTTAAAAAAATAATGTATGTATCTGTTCCTTGGGCAAGAGGGGCAAAATATATTAGAGAACAGCTTTACGATCTTGCCTATTCTCCGCAAGAAATTTCTGTTTTAAGTGAAGAGGCTCAAAAATCAGTGCAAAGAGAACAACAAATATCTGCTGAAGTTAGTGCGGGTGCGTCTCCATGGTTAGCTCGTGTTCATCATAGTGAACACGGAATTAGAAACCCTTACATGGTGGGATTTTTCCAAGATGAAACAGGACAGATAAAACCTGTATATGGACAAAGATATTTTAGATCACAAAGACAAATAGAAAATACGTTTTTTGCTGGTAGAACAGAGGTTAAGGAAGTAAATCTACTGGACACACAGTTTTATCCTACTCGTAATGCTGAAATATTAAGAGGAAAAAATTGGGATTTGCTCCCAAACGACTTAAAGGCTCATTTTGATAATGGTGAATTATTAATAACTGGCAGGAATGACGTCTATAAATTAAGTGATTCAGATATAGATGATCTTGCGACATCTGATGATCCGAGAGCAATCGTAAATCATGTTGAATCAAAAACTAAACAAGCTGCTGCAGGATCTAAAAAATACTTCTTACTTTACTATAGCGACTATAGAAGTGATGAGACAGGAAGAACAGGCGTTGTAATGGTTAGTGAAAATGGAGGAATAGAACCATTAACAGTACAGGTTGATGGTAAGCAATTTGTTGTTGAAGTAAAAGGATGTGGAATGAAATCAGGCGGATTTGGGAAAATGCACTTCAGGACAGGCAGAGACATTATTACTGGTGGAGCAGAAAGAGAGCAAGCAGAAAATGAGTTTCATAGACTTCAAGATGATAAAAGGGATGATGCCCCTAAAGCTGTGGGTAGTATTTTATTTAGTAATAATGGTTATGAACAAGGATATATTATTCGATTGACTCCCTCAACAGTTAGAGCAGCCTATTCTGATAATGAATGTTATCCTCAAATAGAATCACCAGATATGGTTGAAAGAATATTGCCCATGTATTCTCAACAGTTGGTTGATCAAATTTATTCTACTACGCCAAAGATTTTAGACAGATCTTCTCACACAGAAAACTTGCTTATATGGGGAAATGGAGAATTTTCCTTTACTGATTATTCTGATCACGTTTCTTTCGCTGATAAATATTTTCCTCATGAAGAAAATCACGGTGGTTATATGACACCTAAGCAGATGCTGAAATATTATATTGAAATGGTTAAAGAGGTACCAGGTTACGTAGCGGACAGAGACAGAGTATTTTTTTATGATGCTCTGAACAGAGCTTTTCAGGAAAAAGGAGTTGCTTTAGGTGTTGAAATCACTGATGAGCCAGAGCAAGTTATTCAGAAGATTTGGGAAAGAACAATGGCTTATCAAGTGTTTAACGCAAGAAAGCAAAATGGATATGTAGCCGAAGGGGTTCTAAAAGAGGCACAAGATTTAGTGACAGACAGTTTTGCAGTAAAAGATATTTCATTCGAAACCCCAGAAGCGTTTGGGGAAAGATTTAATAAGGGTCAATTAGATATGCAGACAGCCATAGATCTAATTAAAGCCAGAAGCACAAATGAAGCGGATAAAACAGTAGTTGATGAATGGATGAGTTTGCTAAGGGGAGGAGACTTATATGGTGCAGTATCAAACCTGAATGATGTTTTTAATGCTTACAGAAATATAAAAGATTTAAGCGAAGAAGAACAGTCATCTGTTTATAAAGCGATATCTTACTTTAGTAGTTTTGATTATGTTTTGGTAAATTCTTACCAAAAGTACTTTGAGCATGAACTCGATGCCATTAGGTCTGCTCAACAAGGCGCACCAGAGCAAGAGAGGACAACTCTACAAAATGCAGAACACGAGTTAAATCAGAAGATCCAATCATTTAAAGCATTAATAAATGGTGATTTAGGCGTAGTAATGCAGACGTTAAAGGATCCACAGAAAACAAGAGAACTAATTTCCTTTGGTTTTTACGGTAACTAATCACTTACTAATTAGGGAATTAGGTTGTAGCGAGAACCGGAGAAACAAAGGGGCTTTTTAGTTTATCTAGCTCTTGCCTTAGTTCGCTCATTAATTTAAAATTTTCAAATACCTTGATAGCTTGGTCTAAATAGGTAGTTATATTAAGATTACGGTCCTTGAGCCAGTTCGCTCTTATTCTTATAAACTGGTTGTCAATCAGATGTTGGAATAAGGGCGTATAGTCCGATTTGACAATGTTTCCCGCCTCGTCAAACCATAACTTCTCGAAAAACATAGACAAGTAGTGTCTTTTTGCTTCGAAGCTCGCTTTCTCGTATTCTTGCCTAATATTTTTCATCAAGCTAACGATTTCAACGACTACGTTAACATCTAAGCCTCCCTGATTTTCCATGGTGGCGATATTGTTCTCATAGTTTTGAATCTGAACATCAAACTCGCCATGCTTCCTTTTGAAGGCTTCTTTGTCAATCGTTCCATCAAGTAAATTGTCCTCAAGAGTGTTTCTTTTTACCTCAAGTTGTTTGATAGCGTTTCTGACATTTTCAATTTCCTGCTGTTTTACCTCTCTTGACTGTTTAACTAATTCTTTAGCCTTCTCAATCACCCTATTAGTGAATTTTTCTGTGAACTGGATTGTTTGAAGATGTTTGGCTACATTTTTCTCTATCGTATCAAGCGAAAGATAACGCCTACATCCTTTATTGGCATGGCCATGATAATAAGCTCTCCCTTTGTGGCTGACCCAATCACCAAATAGTCTTGAATCGTGTTCTTTACAGAAAGCAAGCCCATTAAGAAGCCATTTATATTTTCTTCTTCTGCAGACGTGTCTGTTGTGGATATCCATTATTCTTTGACAGGCTTCAAAGATTTCTGGAGTGACTAAGGCTTTGTGTTTGGCATTATTGTAAATTTTGCCCTTAAACTTAAAACTACCTGTATAGAAGACATTTTTAAGCATGGCATATAGAACATTGCGACAAAGTTTTTTGCCATTCTTAGACCTTAAACCTATTTTGTAGGATATTTCCACCAAATCATCAACAGAGTAGCGGTTAGTAGAATACAGTTTGAATATTTCTGTAACTTTAGGTCCAAATTCTGGATCAACTTCAATGATATTGATTGGTTTCTCAATGGTGCCAATATTTTTATTGACAAATCCAATCGGCCCCCATCCGGGCCACCAACCTTCCTCGCACTTCTTTTCCAACGATTTTTTAACCTTTCTTCCTGTTAGGCGACTATAGAAAGCATTAATTGAGGCAAGCATTCCATCCATGAGCATTCCCTCCGCACTATCGTCAATCATGGGCTGATTTACAGCAACCAGCTGTGTTCCATGTTTTTTCAACTCTCTTTTTATATTGAAATGGTCAAATTCGTTACGGGCAATCCTGTCCGTATCAATAATTAAAGCAAAATCAACATCACCTTCCTGACAACGGATTATCATGTCATCTAACCCATCCCTGCCGATTGTCTTTGTTGCGCTCTTCCCTCCATCCTCATAAACTCCCACGACCTGACAATCATTTTCCCTTGCCCACTTGATGCAAAGGTCTTTTTGAACCTCAAGGCTCTTTCCTTCATTCTTTTGCTCGTCAGTACTTACTCTCGAATATAAGACTGCCTTTTTCATACAAGTTCTCCTTCTGGTTTAACTATTAACGCCTTGGCTTCAATAAAACTTTTAAACCTTTGCCATACTGGATAAACACCAGGAATAAAAGGCATACCCAACTCTGATAGGCGAAGCTCTGCCAGCTTAGTAACAAATAAATCTACCAACTTATCTGATTTATCTTGATTTCCCTTATTAATTAGTGATTTCATAATTCCTCCTTTAAAACCAAAAAAGACATAGCTTTTGGCACAAAAAAGTGCCTCTAAAACTATGCCTTATACTAAAACTATAAGTACTTAAATATACTGAAAGTAATGTAAAGTACTTTATATCAGAATACCTGTTATTTAGCCTGTTGTCAAGTGATATTTTCATTGTTTAGTTCGCTAATTTATTAGTAAACTACTAATTAATTATAAGATACTTAATAAGAAGAAAACGACTGGAATATTAACAATAAGTGGGGTGGTTAGGATACAATAAAAACTGATAGACAGAATGCTTGAAAACCTTAGTTAAAAGGTCAATTTTTCTTTTAAATCCCCTGTTATATACAAAGATGGCTAATCATAAGAAGGGTTGTGGGTCAATAAGTCTATTTCCCTTATCAATTAGGGAACTCTATCTACTTCAGGCTAATTGATTATTTATTAGTCTTTTGGTTTGAGACTTATTAATTAGTGAAAACATCTAGAAACCATTAACTTTCTTTATTTTCTAACCCTTTTCCTCTTATAAGGTCACAAGGTCCCCATCATCCATGTTTCAGATTAATTTATTCACACCCTTTGTCATGTGTTTATTAGTAAAGACTCCACATTATTTTTATGGGCGCATCATGCAGACGCTTAACTGCTTGGCTTTCCAAGGGGTTGCTCTTTGGTGACTGCACGGTTGCCATTTATACAGTTCTTACACCCTCGCCCTCGCTAGAACGACAACGGTTTCCACCCTAGATTAATTTCTAGTTTCTCTAAGGCATCCTTTCGGGCATTATCCTCCCATATTGAAAGGAATCTGCGGAGGCTTCTTATGGCCTAACCGCCTTTACTAAAAATGAACAAGACGATAGCTGTTTGCTTTGGCTGGTCAGCTCAAAGTAGGGACTTAATTTCCTGAATTGGGGGACAAAAAAAGCAATCGTGTGTCCGCCAATTGGACATCAACGATTGCTAAATTAAGTTCTACTAGGGATTACCTAAAGAGCTGAGCAAATATTGAAGACAAGAAGAAAAGTAAATGTTTCGGTAGAATTTACCTAACGTTGCTTTTTGTATGTCTAAGTAAAAGAATATTATATTTCTTTTTCTATGTCAATTGGTTATAATTGCTTATAACTCATAAGAGGGGATATGGAACAACAAAATAAATTACTAACCATAGGTCAGGCGGCAAAAATGCTAGGTGTTACCACTACAACGCTTAGGGTTTGGGATAAGAGCGGTGAACTGACGGCTTTAAGGGTTGGGACAAGACGAGGTGGAGGCGACAGACGGTATCGTAAGGAAAATATTGAGAATTATTTGAAGAAGAAAATGAAATAGAAAATTAGGAGAACGTAACAATATGGATTTCAAATTTGAACTAAGGAAACATCAAAGGAGCAAAATACCCAAAGAGGATATTCTTCTAGAGCTTGAACGTGTCGCAAAAATTTATAAATATGTAGATTTTAAACAAGATGATTTTGATAAGCATTCCTCTATAAGTAGCTATACCGTTTATAGAGAATTTGGTTCTTGGCAAGCCGCAATAAATGCTTTATTTGATCATCTTAAAGCGAAGGGTATAGATTTTAAACTTACAACAAGAAGAAGTAGCTATACAGATAGGGAACTTTTTGACGAAATGGAGAGAATTTGGCTAAAACTTGGTCATCAACCATCAAAAAACGAGTGGATTAGCATTGATTATAAAATCAGTTACGATACGTACCCTCGGCATTTCGGTAGTTGGCAAAGTGCATGCTTAAAGTTTATAGAATTGAAGTCAGGCCAAACAGTTACAATGGAACCATTAGAAATATCGAAAGAAGGCAAAAAATTCGTTGGAGAAACTGCAGAGAATAGAAATGGGTCACAAAAAGGTTTTAACACAAGGACAATATCATTGAGTCTTAGAATAAAGATACTCTCCAGGGATAAATTCAAATGTGTTTTTTGTGGAAAGAGCCCTGCCACAGATATAGGAACGAAACTTCATATAGATCACATCATTCCATTCTCGAAAGGTGGAAAAAGCATCCTTGAAAACCTCCAAACGCTTTGTGAGGAATGTAATCTTGGGAAAAGTAATCAAGAAATTAACTCAGTTAATATTAGTAAAGACGTTTAGAGTAGAACTTTTAAGTTAAATTAACCATGGTTAACGGAATGAATTATCGCAAATTAGGCTATACATTACAAAAACACTGGCAAGAATTAATTTCATTTGTATCAGCATTAGTATCTTCATATTTAGCTTTTGTATTTAGCAACCAACCTGGATATGCTTTTTGGGCTTCAATCCTTTTAACAATCGCATTGTCAGTTATAACTCTGTATCTTTTCTTGCAAGAAAAAGACTTCTATTTTATTGCATTAGATAGTTATACAGATAAGGAGAACTGGTTTGGAGCAGGCAAGTTTGAATTTGATAAGACAAATAATGCTTACTTAATTGCAGATTCGGACGCTGGTTATATTTATTCAAAATGTCTGCTTTGGGGCGATTATGTATTAAGTGGCGAATTTAAAATGTTAAACAAGTGTCTTGGTGTAATTATTAGAGCCACTGATTTATCTAACTACATAATGTTACAGATCAACAAGCAAGATAAAGGAATTAGACCACACATAAGAGCTAATGGAGGCTGGATACCCTATGAAGTCAAAGCGACTGGTTTAGCATTTGAGGAAGGAAAAGAAGTTAAGGATGGAAAATGGTACAAATTCGAATTTAAAGTAAAAGGAGACCTTGTAGAAATCTACATATTCAACGAAAAAGAAATATTAATTAATAAATCCTGGAAGATAACGAGTGGACGAGTTTCTATACCTGTTTATGACAAAAAAGATGACGAGCGTAAAACTTCAACTCACATATTAGATATAGTTGCTACTTATGATTATGGTACTTTTGGTTTTAGAAACGGACATGGAGAGAGAGCTCTTATCAGAAATTTATTGATAAAAAGTGTGAATAATTAATCTAATAAGAATAGGACATTATTAAGAATATGGTTGGAATTTTCAATAAAGAAGAAGATATTATTAGAAACCACTTTTTAACCACTTTTCAGAATGAAGTTGGTTGCTTTAATAAATTACTAGAAGTATATACTGCCTTTCTTGAAGCTACATCAAATAAAATTAAAGACAATGACTTTCCTAACTGGACTATACTAATGCTTCTTTCACAGACTGTGTCGTTAATGGAAAATGGTATTAAACTTCTTTCTAGTGGATATTTAAGATCATCAGAAATAATGATACGGGTATGTGCTGAAGCTGTTATTTTATCTACCTATTTTAAGGAATTCCCTGATTTTGAGGTTGAGTATAGAACAATTAACTATCGAGAATTTTTCCGAAAACATAGCATTGACAATATGTTAAAAAAAGTTGAGAAGGAAGGAAAAATATTTATTACTGACAAAGGCAAGGCGAAACAAGTTAAATGGAACAAAATAATGTTTCTTAATCTTTTTAAAGAGTCATCAAGATTTGTACATAATAATCCAAACCTGATTTACGATTTATCAATAAATAGCTCAAGTCCATCTAATGATACGCAACTCATAATGGGCCCTCAACAATATTCTAATGAAACACTATCTATGGGGCTAAGAAGGTTATTTAATACTCTCTTGTTTTCATTAGTTGTCCTAGGTGTTTCTCTTAATATTTCTCCCGATGAAAATGAGAAAGAAATAATGAATCAAGCATCCACTATCACCGAGTCGTTAAATACAAGTAAATAACCTTTCAGGAAACGAAGTCTTTAAATCACATTGTATTATTGTAAACTCCAAGCGCTTCCATAAGAGCCTGTCTGCACCTCTTAGATGGTTGATAACGGCCTGTTTCCAAATAGGATATGTAGGTCCGGGAATAGCCTGAACGGCCTGCTAGCGCCAGCTGACTGGTGAATTTACCCTTTCTCATTCTGGTTCTATACAGCCAATTTGCAAAATTTTCCATTTGATGCCTCCACTATTGTTAAATTTGTAGGATTTTCTATAATTTTCTTTAGTTCGTCCAACTGAACCTTAAACCTTGCAACTAAATCAGAGGGGAACATTTTATATAGAATGCTAGGCGAGGTCTGGAGCTTAGTATAGTTAATATAACCAAACATGAAACCTTCTGAAAGAAAACAAGAATTGGTGAAGGAACTGGCCAGTCTTTATCAAAAGTTAGGTGTGAGCCGGCTTTACGGTTTCCCAAACCAAAAGGATTCCCAGGAATGGATAGCAGATGTGGGATCTGTTCTAAAAAATCTTGATGAAGGCGATTATCAAGAGTTTATTAGACTAAGTAAAACAGTCGGCCTTTCTGAAATTCGTGAAGAAAGAAAAAAAGCAGCTAAGGAAATCAATCAGCTTTTGAGACGTAAAGTTATTGAGTGGAAAAGATACGATTTTAGTAGTCTAGATAATGAAAATTCTCAACCAAAACTAAAGTTTGGCGAACTAGGACAAACAGGGCATCCGGGTGGGGCTGGCAGTGTTTTTATTCAGGCTGAGCATTTTAATATCGTTGGCAATGGAAGAATTAATGCGAATGGTGGAGACTATATTATTAACGACAATTCCACCAAGGGACATAATAGTTCAGTTCACATTAACTATGGAACAATAAACGAGTCCACAGCAGAAGCGATAGAAAATATTACAAAAATAATGGTGTTGGTAAGCAAGTCTCAACTTAAAGAAGACGAAAAACGACAATTAATTGGAAATGCTGAAATTACTAAAGCCTCTTTAATACAACCACATCCTGATATAAATGTTTTACAAAAGGCTTGGAATGGTATGCAAGTTGCGTCAACGATTGGTGGCGTTGCCCAATTACTTCAAATGATTAGAGTTATAGTACTTCCTCTATTAAAATAATTTATGAATCTTAGCAGTTTGAAAATCTTTGGTTTGAATATCAAAGATTATTTAGTTGATATAATCTTCCTTTTCTTTTGGGGACTGCCTTCAAATCTATTTATTCAGTGGATATACTTCTCAAATCTACACCAATGGTTGCCCAAATTTGATATATCACCCTTAAGTTTAGATGCCATTAAAATTGCTGGATGGATAGTCTCTTATTTAGTTATCAAATCAATCTATTCTTGGGCAAAAACAAAGTATTCAGAAGTTTTCCCATCTAAATACTCATTCAATACCGACAGTAAGGATCAATTAAGCAAAAACAGATTCATTAAAGAATGGTATTTTCAAGGAAACCCGATAGTCGATAATCAGCAACTACTGATTTCAAATTCGAATTCTGGATGTTTAATTAAACCAACACCGCCTTTAATTGGAATTTCAAGAATTTGGAGAGATTTTACATCGGAAATAGAATTCTCTTTTCCTAAACAAGAAGAGCAGTTCATGGACTATTTTGGAATTATATTTAGAGCAAGAAATTTTGAAGATTATTTAATGGCTGAATTTGCAGTTATAGGCAATGTTTTAAATTTTCGTCCGCATTTGAGACTCGGTGGTGATTGGGATGCTCCAATTAATAATATAGACAAAAATAAGGAAACAATAGCCGGAGACATAATAAAGTTAAAAATGGAAGTAAAAAAAGAAACAGTTAAAATTTATATAAATGGAATATACACCTTTGAGTGGATTATTCCTACTCATATAGAACCCTGGATGAAACAACACGCAAAAAAAGACGGAGATGGTGTTTCTAAAACAATAATTCCAGAGCTTTACTTTAAGAATCAAGCAGGCATGTTCGGATTCAGATGCTACGGAAACCAAAGAGTATTGATTCACTCGTTCAAAATATATCCTAATTCATAAATTTTTAATTATTTCCATTTCACTTTTTAGTTTTTGAATATATACAAAATCCTCAAACACCCTGAAAATACGCACGAATTGACTGGTTATATTAACGTTACGATCCTCGAGCAAATTAACCTCAAAAATAGTGTAAAGCATGGTGGGGTAAGTTGTCGTAGAATTGAAGATGTACGTCGGTAATTAAATACTGCGAGACATAAGATAACACGTAGATTATGCCCGCATCACATAGACGTGTTTATTTTTAAAAAGTCTTTCAATTTCCTCATCAGTTTTGCCAAGCTTTTTTGGAGAGACTAGTTCACTGATAATACGCATATACTGATATTCTTCAACTCCAAAACCAAGTTTTTCAAAAAATCTTTTTCTATCATTACTACTTGTAAAGAGATTTAAATCAAAGTCCTCGATCCTCCTATTAAGATCTATATCGGCATCTGAAATAATCCAAATATCACTGCGTTTTTCTAGTAACTGTTTAACGTTACTTGCAACGATTGCCTTTTCTTGTAGTGTAAGATATCGAAGTAAACCTTCTGCAATAATTGCGACAGGCTCTGATTTATCAAAATGCTTCATAGTTGTTTCCAGAGTGCTAAAATCAAGAGCGTTTCCGTCTTCAAAAAAAATATTTTTTCTTGAACTAATTCGTTGTTTTAAAACCATTGCTTGAAAAACTTTTCTCTTAAGCTGTATGTTTTCTGCGAGGTCTACCTCGACATATGTAAATTTGGGATTATTGGTCAATTCCATTCCACGTGAAGAAAAACCAGCTGCAATTTCAAGAACTTGTGTAGCTCCATTTTCCAACAGAGCGATGTTTATTAGCTTGTGTCGAGCTTCAAAATAAGGTGCTATTGAAGGAATTCGTAGTTCTTCAGGTAACATAGATTTACCTGGGGACATAAGTATTTGTTCAAGTTCATGAAAAATATCTTGGGAAAAAGGAATATTAGCTATGGTTTTCTCATAGGCAGTTAGTAGTGCCGTAGGGAGACTTTTTTGATATTGACCATCATTCGTCGTTTCTTTCATAGCGATAATTTTAGCAAATTCTAAATAAAATCTTTTATCTTTATAATATTATTGAATTTTCGTTTCTTTCGGTTTAGTACATCCACCTCATACTCCAAAGCAATTCCCTCGTAAAATTTAGAAAATAATCTATTAGTAAGTCTTTGGCCCTCGAAATTAGATAGTAAGTCAAAATGTTTTTTTGAGATTTTTAAACCGCCTGAATATTTAATAAAGCTAACAATAAGATCTTTAGGGCTTATTGTATTTTTATCATAAGCTTCTGAATATACTTTCTTCTTCAATATCTTTCCAAGTTTAGGATGCTGTCTTCCAATAGTTGAAATTTCATTGCCATGAAATACAACATCATTTTTCATTAATTGCCAATTTTGTAATGCTCCCTGATGAATATCGATATACAAATGAGACATTCTGCCTCCTTTTAATTCATGGGCATGGTCAATAGTTTTTGGATTATATGACGTAAGCCTTGGCGTATATGAGGTATGATTAGAGGTGTAGGACACTAATCCTATCGGATGGGATTTTTTGTTTAACAGTTCTAGATTAAATGTAAAATCTAACTCGCTTAATAAAACTGCTTTAGGCAAATTTATTTGATCTCTTATAGAAGAAGGATTTTCTTCAATTAATTCTTTTAACTTCTTAAATTTTTTCGTTTTCAAATAATCCCTAACTCTGAAAACGTAAGGTAAAGAAACTTTAATTTTTTCAATTTCTCCTTGGGCTAGTTGTAAATACCATGCGATGATGTCGATATAATGATAGCTTGAGTGTGCAAGAGAGCCGACTCCATCCAGGTAACCGTGAGCTCCCCCCTTCAAAAATTCAATTGGATATCGGTGTAATCCTCCATTGTTTATCACGTTCATATAGCTGATTCCTTCACCTGTTTTTTTATAGACGGTGTTTAGATTTTTTGCGATATCCAAAAAAGGAGCGAGAGCCCTTCGTCTCAAAGGGGTACTAAGTATAAATTTATTATTTTTAATTTTTTCTTTTTTATACAATTGTTCAATTTTTTCAAAATTTTTCTGAGTTAGTAACGCATTTTCTAAAATGTGTGAAGAATTTTTTTCAACAACAAACGGTTTATCGCAGATTACATTTATTCCATTGTCTATGGCCCATTTTAAATAAAAAAAATGATGTACAGGGTTAGTGGATATGATAATAGCCTGGCATGGCTGTTTTTTTAAGTATAGCTTTAGTTCTTCGGTTAACTCTTTTTGACTTTTATTAAAGGGTGAAATCCAGACCGGATTATCACTTTGAATTATTTTTTCCAAATTAGGTCTTTTTTCTGTTGTGCTGATATTTTTTTTGTCAATAATAGCAACTACTTTTACAGGTATATCTAGTTTTTTCATTTGTATAATTGCTGGAAAATGATTTTGTTCAGCCCAAAAGCCAGATCCTCCTGCAATGATAACGCTTATTTGACTATTTTTTTTCATGGTTAAGCTCCCGATTTAATTGACTAAAAATTTTCTCAGATATGATAATATTTTCATTTTTGAGTGCTTTTTCCTTAGTTTTCATGCTTCTTTCTCCAGGAATAAGAATTTCTTTAGCACCAACCTTTTTCTTGCCTGATCTTATTTCTTTAATAAAGATTTCATTTTGAGATTTAAAAGTTTCTAAATTTTGTAAAATTGTTGGATCTATGGCTTGGAAATAGTAACCAAAATCATAATGATTTTTAATATTAAAGCCCATTTTAGCCGTAACTAAAGAGCCGGATAATATTTGCAAGATTAATCCCAGTCCATATCCTTTATACCCGCCAAAACTTTCTACGGCATTTACTTTCCTTGGATTGGTTGTGTATTTTCCGTTTTTGTCTAGAAAAGTCGCTCTTTTTAACGGTTTATTATTATAGACTGACAACAGAAGCTCACTCATAGAGGATTTTGATGTTGCCATATCAAGTATAATTGGATTATTGGGCATCGGTATCGAAACCGATAGGGGATTAGTTCCAAGTATAGGGCTTATCCCCCTGTAAGGAGCAGCTGCTGGTTCACAAGAATTAATTACAATGCCGATTAAATCAGCCTCTGCAATTCGCAAAGACCAACTAGATAAAGAGCCATATCTCTGCGAATTTTTCATGCCAACAATTGCAACCCCGTATTTCCTTGCTCTTTTAATTAATAAATCGATAGCTTTTTTCGCGGCTAATGGTCCAACTTCTTTGTTTGCATCAATTAATACAATTGGTCCTTTATCTTTAATTACCCTAGGCGTTGCCTCCTTGTCATTTATAAAAGCTAACTCTTTATAAAACTTGATAATTCCATGAGTTCTTTTTCCGGAGATTTCAGCATTCCAGTAATCATTGGCAATAAATAATGCATCTTTATTTGAAAACCCCTTTTTAATAAGAATATCAGTAAGCAAGTTTTTTAATGAATTAATATTAATTTTCATAAACAAAATTATTCGTTAATGTTTCTACTAATATTTTCCACGATATATTTTTTTCACGAAGCAGTTTTTTGGTTGCTTTTACTTTTGCCCTTTTATCATCACTTGTTAAATTAATATTATAAGGAATCACGGGATTGTCAAGTCGATACAGAGCGATCCCGAGAATAATTTTTTTAAGTAAAATTGCATTTAAGCTTATATCAACTTTTGATGAGTATCCACGTAAAAAGTTTTTCAACAATAATAAAGCAAGAGAGCTATTGTTGATGGTATGAAGAATAAGACTGCAACCCAAAAAACCAATATCTGAAAGTACGTTTCCATTATGGGCATTTTCAAGATCGCAAATAGTAAACTCTCTATTGTTAGAAAATCCGATATTTTTCGGAGACAAATCCCCAATTATCAACTGTCGCTTCTGCAATCGAATAGTTTTTATTACTTTATTAAGCTCCGGAATTCTATGATAACCGAAACGATAATATAAAAGTTGATCATAAAACTCTTTATCTTTATCGTCTCTAATGGAAAGATTGATTAAAGAGAGCTTTTTATGAATCCCTGCTATTAATGCACCAAGGTTATATGCGTCATTTTTAGTTATCTGACAATTGTTTAGTTTTAACTCTAGACTTTCCCTATTAGGCATAACATCACTAAGAATAATTAAATGCTCTTCTGGAATATACGCGATTAATCTTGGGAATACACTGGGGGCTTTTTTATGAAATATCTTAAGAGCTTTTTGTTCACTCTCGATTATCTGAGGGTCTGTGGGAATATTAGGGAGAGCAGAATAATAGGATTTTCTAATTTTTACAAAATGAATATCTCTTTCAGTTTTTACTTTATAAACAAAATGAACCAAGCCTTCAAAAACTCTTTCAACGTCAATAACTTGCGTTTTCAAATGTCTTTTAAATAATTTTTTTATTTGTTTTTCTTCTGACGTCATTTTATTTTCTATAAAAGTTCTTTGTAAAACTTATGAATTTTAATAAATGCTTTATGATACTGATCAATTATTTTTTTTGATTTTGACCAATCGGTAAAAGTAGGAAATTTAAAAGCATTAGATCCTATATACTCAGCGATTGGGAATTGTCCATATTTGTATATTTTTTTATGCTTCCTGTTTGTAAACATTTTATCTTCTTTAACCGTAAAAAGAGGCAAAGAAGTAAAGGATGGTGTATCAGAAAGCTTTACATCAACTCCTTCAGCAGCAAGAGCGGAAACGTACAAATTAATAGGGATATTATAAAATTTTTCAGGATTATATAAAACCTTGTACCCATACCATCCTCCCATATTTGCGTAGGGGGCAACATAAGGCACAGTTAATGCTGGAAATTTTGATAATTTCTTAGAAAGATATTCTAAGCACCTTCTTCTCCCGGTTATATTCTTTTTAAGTTGCCTTAGTGAGTGAACTGCAGTAATAGCGTTATAAGGAGACATTCTAAGCTTTAACCCATAACCTGATTGCCAAAACTGTTGCAGGAACGCGTCTTTAATTTCTTCTTTGGCCCGATCTCGATAATGCCCTAATAGAGTTACTCTGTCGTGATATTTAATAGAGTTTGTAACTAAAATACCACCCTCTCCTGCAAATGCAATTTTATTTGCCTGAAGAGAAAAGACGGCAATATCTCCAAATAGACCAACGTAACGACCCTTATATTTTGATCCATGAGCATGAGAACAATCTTCAATCACTTTAATTTTATATTTTCTGGCAATTTTCATTATTAAATCCATATCTGCTGGATGTCCCCATTGATGCACGACGCAAATTGCTTTAGTCTTCTTTGTGATTGCTTTTTCTATTTTCTTTGGATCAATGCAATATGTTTTTGGATCTACGTCTACTAAAACAGGATTTCCTTTGAGAAGATAAACAGGGCTTATGGCAGCGTGGAACGTCAAAGCTGGCGCAATTACCTCATCTTTATCCTCGATCCCGATAGCAAAATAAGCTGCAAATAACGCTGCAGTTCCGGAATTAAAACTGATTGCGTATTTTCTTTTACCTAAAAATTTTAAAAAATCTTCTTCAAGTCTTTTTATTGGTCCAGATCTACCCTTAATCGAAATATCTCTGTCTCTTTGCGCAGCTAAGTCTTTTCTCTCCTGAATGGATGATTTTGGAGGCCAAATAAAATGAGGAGCTTTAATTGTAACAACTTTTTTCCCTCCATAGAACGCTAACTGCTTTACAATTCTCATATTTAGTCCTATAATATAGCACTAATTTGTATAATTTGCAAATTAGGTTTATATGCATGAACAAAGAGATAGATTAATGATTACTGCTTCTGCCGAAATTAATAATCGAGATTGCCTTCAATCTTTTGTCGGAGTCGAATCGTCTCCAGAAGAAGATCTCTCTGACGTTAAAGTTGGTAATAATTTACAAACCGTCGATGTTTTTATGATAAAAAGAGCAGAAAGAGAACATTTTCTCCCTTTGCTTAGAAATATTTATGGAATAAATTTTACAAACTACGTAAGAAGCACTCCTTACCAGTCTTTTACTTCAAGAAAGTGCTTGGTTGAAGACGATAAGGGAAGAATCTATTTTCTGAAAGAAAAACCCGAGTATTCAGTTTCTCAAGAAAGACTTAAGGCCTCATCTATGCTCCAGTATAAATTATCAGAGAAGCTGTCATTTATTCCTCCTATAATTCCAACTATTGACAATAGTCCATATGCTCATATTCACGGAAAAATTATATTATTGACTCCATATGTTGAAGGAGATATTTTTATGGGAAGAATGGAGCAATCTTTATCCAGCGCAGAAACATTAGCTAAGATGCATGTTGCTGTATCGGATCTACCATTAGGAAATGAAATAGAGACGACAACTGAAGCACTGATAACTATGGTTGAATGGACAGATAACTTAGCTTTTCCCGATATAGCTTTAAAGAAATCTATTATTTCAAAATTAAGTAAATTGGGCTTACAGTTTAGCGTTTCACAAGATGGTCCTTACGGCTGGATACACACAGATGTCGCACCTTACAATACTCTTTATAAAGACAATAAAGTACTTGCAATTAACGATTTTGACAACGTAATATATGGACCTTTGGCAAAAGATTTAGCAATACTTCTCTTAGATCATTGCGGGCTTAATTATGCAGGAGCATCTTCGTCTTTCGGAACACCTATCAGAACTGTTTTAGATATTCATAGAATGGATCAAATGCTCGGAGTTTATTTAAAAACAAGCGGAAACAACATAAATGAATTTAAAGATATTCCAAACCAAATTACATCTATGTGGCTTGAGTACATGGCATTAGGCCTATTACGGGGAGACTATTCTCTTAAAGACGTTGATAAAGCTCTTCATTTTTCAGAAAACTTATATCGGCAGACAGCGGAATTAGTTAAAAAATATGAGATCAATTGAGGCATCACGAGCAATAGAGGATTTTATGCGACAGTTTCCAGATTGTCGCGCAACCCGTGAATCAGAAAAAATGATTGCTAAGGACGGGATTACTTATGGTGCTTTTGTAGTAGGGAAGCCTCTTATCCTAGCTAATGAGAGGTATAGTTTTTTAACCGATCAATCAACGGCATATTTAAATATTTGTGAGCAATTAGCAGAAACATACACGAAAGATCCCCATCTCCGTACGATTATAAGAAAATTAGTTCTTCAATTTGAGGAGCCAGTAATTCAGACTCTCGTTGAAGAATATCCAATTACCACTTTAGGTGGAGTAAGATTTGGCACAGATATAATGGTTAAAGATGATGGATCTTATAAAACTGCCGAGGTTAATTTAGGCCCAGTGGGTGGTCTATCCGAAAATATTAGCTGTCAAAAATTGCAGACCGAAGAAGATTTTCCTATTTGTGGAAATTTATATTTAGATCATTTTATATGGTCGATGCACTCTTATTATTTAAAGGCATGTTCGGTTATGGGTATTGTCCCAAAACCATTTAAAGATAAGCAAGTAGTATATGTTGAAAATGATGGGTGGTTCCCTGGCTCTTTTGATATTGTAGACAATTTAAAAAAAGCAGGAGTTAATATAGATATTGTACCTAGAGAATCTCTAATCTATGATTCAGAAAAAAACGAAATGCACTTCATGAAAGACGGGGAAAAGAAAACAATAGACCAGATGATTTTATATTTTCACATACAGGAGGACTTACCAAACGAAAATGCTACCATAACTAATAATGGTCATATTATTGCAGCTATTAAAAATCAAGCAGTAATTGCCGAAACGAGCGTTTTCCCATTAATTGTACTAGCTTCTAAATCTGTTAGCTGCCTGATCAGCCAAATAGCAGACAATCCAGAAGGCATTTTAGCTCGTCGCATTGGAATAGATAAAAAAGATCTTTTGAAAATTAAAGATATGTTTACGAGGACTTATAATTGGCGAAGGAGTTTTTTCAGATCTTTATCGCAAAATGAAAAATTTAACCTAGTAGGCTATTTTGCTACGAATAATTATATCTTAAAAAGTACAAGAACCGACTCCTACGGAGGAGAGGGAGTATTTGGAGCTGGTAATAGGGGGAGAAAAAGCTACGAAGACTTTTATAAAAGCTTAAAGTTGGAAATAGGAAAAGTCTTTATTTTAAACACGGATAAAAACTTATTATCAAATCTTATTAACAAGACGTTTTTATCTGACATTCAGAAATATTTAAATGAAAATTATAGACAAACTAATGAAGTAAAAGAAAATCCTAACCCCACAAGTATTCTGGACTTATTAGATCTTAATAATCAAGAAAGAAACGATATGCGTGAAAAACTTCGAAATGGAATATTTAAAAACAATGCTGAATTCGATAATTTTATAAATGATTTCGCATGTTTATTAGCAACTTTGAATGGTCTCGAGCACAATGAAAACATAGATTTAATAAAAAATAATATCATCAGTTACTTATCTACAAAATTAATACTCCCTTATATAATACAAGAAAAAGTCTTAAGAGAAGTTTCTGATGAGCTGAGAATTTCTGGTTCTGTTGCTGATCATCCATCCAATAATATGTCTCTTTTGTCATCGATAAAAGTTGTAGGCTCTCAGGTACCAACTTTCTCATTGTTTCCGGTTGTTCCTGCGCAAATCACAAGACCAAGTAATGATCGGACAATTCTTGAAGAGAGTAAAGCGTTAGAAGTAGAAGCAACTGCGCCATTGGAGTCTACATCGTTGGAACTTTCAATACTACCTAAAGACAAGAAATATGATGAGGTACTTGTCTTAATGTGTGGGGCAGGAAGACACGTAAAATATTTAGCTGATAACTCGAGGCACATTGTAGGAGTCGATATATCTCCAAAATTCATAGAAGAAGCGAAAGCATCTGTTGGTCAACCTAATATTACTTATGAAATAGCAGATGTAAGAGAGTACGTTAGAAGAGAAGAGTTAAAACATTCATTAGATTTAACTGTGTTATTAGGTCTTGGATTCGGGTACTTAAATCCCAAAGAGCAATTAGATTTATTGCAGCAGATATATTTGTTATCAAGAAGTCAAGGGACTATTGTTTTTGATTTAGTAGATTTAGAAAAATTTGAAAAGCTTCTAGAAGCACAAGGGCCTGTGGGAATGAGATTTATCCGAGAGAATGGAAAAACATTGCAAAGATTAACAAAAAGAGAAATTACGAGAGTGACAGAAGGATATTTCGCAATAAATGACACCACGTCATATGTAGTTGATAACGTATCCCAGACGTTAAGTGAAAAAAGTGTTTATTATGTTCCGGAGCCAAACACTATTAAAAAGAGAATGGAAGAAATTGGCTATAATAATATACAAATAATACCTGTATCTGATGCCAATTATATTGGAATGTTGAGAAACAGATGGATCGTTACTGCTCAAAAATAAAAGAATGTGTTTGAATAAGTCACGATACATTTCGGACGATTAAGGAAAAGAAATGTATGCCAAGTGATTTTAAACGAGTAAGATACTTTAGACCAAAATATTCTAAAA
>JAGVOB010000218.1 GCA_020052955.1 Candidatus Omnitrophota bacterium
AGGATGAGATAAATTCAATGGACCAGCAAATAGGAGAAATAGAGACACAGCTAAACAATATGAGCGAATAGTTATTGAGTTGATAGAGTTGATTGGGTTACTTGAGTTCATTGAGTTAATTCATAATCCATAATCAATAATTCATAATTAAAATGGGCTTATCAAGCATATCCGTAAAAAGACCGGTTACCATAATGATGGTTTTTCTTTCGGTCATGCTAATAGGTTATATATCTCTTACCAAGCTTCCCATCGAGCTTATGCCGAATGTAAGTTTTGGCGAGATTACAATATGGATAGATGTCCGCGGCGGGATGCCCCCCGTAGATGTGGAAATGCTTGTAACGAAGCCTGTCGAGGAATCTGTTGGTACCGTAGGTGCCTTAAAGAGTATGACCTCTATATCTGAAGAAGGGCGCTCTATGGTGGTGCTGAGCTTCGAAGTCGGTACTGACATGGATTTTGCCTCTCTCGAGGTAAGAGAAAAGTTTGCCAAGGTTAAGAATAGACTGCCCAAGGAGATAGAGAAACCTGTGATAGCAAAATTTAATCAGTCAGATGTCCCTATTATAGTATTGGCTGTTACGGGCCTTGGGTATACCCCGGAGATGTTGAGGCGGACGGTAGATGAGCTTATAAAAGAGCGCATTGAGCGCATAAGCGGCGTTGCCAATGTTGAAGTAGTGGGGGGGAGGGAAAGAAAGATTTTAGTTGAGTTTGATAAAGTGCGCCTCTCCTCTTATGGCTTATCTATGGAGAGGATTATAAGTATTCTAGGAGCCTCTAACCTTGACCTTTTGGTCGGAGAGGTGGAAAAACAGAAAGATAAATATCTTATAAGGACGCTGGGGCAGTTTAGAAATATCTCTGAGATAGGAGATATCGGTATATTTGTCACAGATCAAGGCTCGATAGTAAAGTTGAAGGATGTCGCTAATGTAAGGGATTCTTATCTTGAGCCTACCGGTTTTTCGCGCGTGAACGTAATCTCGGCAGTCTCAATATATATTCAAAAAGAGAGCCTCGCTAATACTATAAAGGTTGTAAAGGCGGTTGAGGAAGAAATAAAGAAAATAAAACCCGCCCTTGATAAGAATATCAGGATTATAACAACCTTAAATCAGGCCGAGGCTATAACAAAGGAAATAGACAGGGTAATGGATGCTTTAAAGTTCGGCGGCTTTTTAGCCATAGCGGTGCTTTATCTCTTTTTGCTTAACTGGCGTTTTACGGTAATCATAGCCGTTGCCATACCAATATCTATTTTGATTACGTTTGCCCTGATGTATTTTCAAAAAATAACCTTAAATATCATGACCCTTAGCGGCCTCGCCCTCGGCATAGGTATGTTAGTAGATAATGGCATTGTGGTGATAGAAAATATATACAATAAACTTGATAAGGGGCTTGACGTTATAAAGGCCTCAATAGACGGAAGCGAGGAGATGCTGCTTGCGATAGTAGCCTCAACCGTTACGACCGTTGTCGTGTTTTTACCTATTATATTTGTCAGCAAGGAAATCAGGCTTCTCTACAGCGGGTTATCTCTGACCGTTACCTATTCCCTGCTTGCCTCTCTCTTTGTTGCGCTTACCTTAGTCCCCACAATGACGTCTAAAATAGTCCGCATTAGGAATAAAAAAACTGCCGGCGCCCAAAGGTACATTAAAAAAAGTTCCTTTTTCTTGAGGTTTAAACTAATTTATAAGAAGAGCCTCATATTTTCTATAAGGTATAGATATTTCCTTGTTTTTTTGGCTATTCTGGTATTCGCGATTTCCATATCGTTTCTTATTAAGATTCCGACCGAATTTATGGAACAATCGGAGCCGGGCACTTTCACCATATTTATTGAGCTTCCGACAGGGGCAAAGCTAGAGGTGTCTGATGAGGTTGTTTCGCAGGTTGAGGGTATGCTTAAGGGTGTTCGAGAAATAAAGACAATCTCGTCCAGAATTGAACCCTGGGAAAGCAAGATATACGTCAAGCTTATTCCTTCTAAAGAAAGGGATAGATCTGCTAAGGATGTAATAGATGGCCTTCGGCCGCTCGTCGCCAAAATTCCTAATACGTTTGTATACTTTGAAGAAGCCCAGCAGGCTATGGCCAGGGAAATAATATTGGATCTGTATGGGTATGACTACGATATATTGAAGGAGCTGGCTGTGTCGGAAGCCAGCAGGCTTGAAGCGGTAAAGGGGCTTACGGATGTAAAGATAAGGGCCAGAGAGGGAAGGCCTGAGATGAGGGTAAAGGTGGACAAGAAAAAAGCGGCAATGTTTGGATTAACCACTGATGACATAGCCTCAAGCATCCATGGCCAGATGCGCGGCCTGCGCGCAACTGTATATCACACTGAGGCTAAAGAGGTAGAGGTTATAACGCGGCTTAATGAGTTAGACAGAAAAACCTTTGATAGCCTTCATAAGCTTG
This sequence comes from Candidatus Omnitrophota bacterium, assembly GCA_020052955.1. Lineage (GTDB taxonomy): Bacteria > Omnitrophota > Gorgyraeia > VGKN01 > VGKN01 > JAGVOB01. The sequence continues at coordinate 2,434 of JAGVOB010000218.1, forward strand.
TGTTAACTACCCCGGGAGGTAGTCAGATAAGCCTTGATCAGGTTGCGGCATTTGAAATAGATGTGGGCCCCAGCAAGATATACAGGCGCAACAAAAACCGCATGATACAGGTAAGCGCCAATATAGGAAGGCTTTCTTACGGAAAGGCTATAGAGCTTGCGGGGATTAGTTTAAAGGACCTTAAATTCCCGAAGGATTACTTCTGGAAATTCGGGGGCGCATATACCCAGATGGTAGAAAATCAGAAAGAACTTACGTTTGCGCTAATTGTAACTCTTGTATTGATATATTTGGTTTTGGCAAGCCTATTTGAATCATATTCGCAGCCTTTTATTATTCTTGTAACTGTTCCGCTTGCAGTGATTGGCGTAGTAATTGCCCTTAAATTGACAAAAACATCAGTGAGTATGGGTGTTTTTATAGGCGCTATTATGCTGGGAGGCATTGTGGTAAACAGCGCCATAATTTTAATAGACCATGTTAATAGCTTGGTAAAGAAAGGGCTGGGCAAAACCAGGGCGGTTATTCTTGCCGGTCAGGACAGGCTAAGGCCTATACTTATGACTACGCTGACAACCGTTTTTGGCATGTTACCTATGGTCCTGGACCATTCCGAGGAGGCAGGCCTATGGTTTCCCCTGGCCATAACGGTTACAGGTGGTCTTATATCCTCAACAATACTTACACTTTTTTTTGTTCCAAGCGTGTATAGTATATTTGAAGATGTAAAGGGAATTCTGGTAAGAAAAACACAAAGAGATGAACAGTCTAAAATTATTTTAAGTTCATCGAGTTTATAGGGTTCATAGAATTAGAAACTCAAGTAACCCAAAGAACTCAAGCAACTCAATAACTCCAAAAAGGGAGGTTTTTTATGAAGGAAAAGCCACAGGCAGCACTATATAAGACTAAATATGGGCATTTCACCGAAGACGGGAAGGAATTTGTAATAACGAGATGTGATCCGCCTGTGCCATGGATAAATGTAATCTCAAACGGCGAGTATGGCCTGGCATTTTCATCAACAGGCACCGGCTATTCATGGCTTACGCATGTGCGCATAAATAGTCTCACGCGGTGGGCGCAGGACCTGATAAAGGATGAATGGGGAAAATTTATTTATCTGAGGGACAACAAAACAGGGAATCGTTGGTCATTATGCTATAAACCGACCTGCTACTGGCCCGAAAGTTATGAGGTGAGGCACGGGATAGGCTATTCCCAGGTTAAATCCCGGTATAAAGAGATAGAAAGCACGCTCCTTATATTCGTGCCTCCGCATGAAAATGTAGAGATATGGCAGGTTAAGGTAAAAAACCTGAGTTCCTATAAAAGGAGTATAGGGGTATTTACCTATCTTGAATGGTGCCTGGGCGAGTATCCTGACTGGCACAGGGAATTTCATAAGACTTTTTTTGATACCTCCTTTGACAAAAACCTGCAGTCGATATTTGCAACAAAAAGACTATGGCAGATCCCGGATGCTAAAGATAACTATATTAATAACAAGTGGGACTTTGTTGCATTTCATAGTTTGAATCAGGAGCCGGTATCATTTACCGCCGACAAGGAATCTTTTATCGGAATGTACAGGACCTTTACAAACCCGAAGGCCATAGAAAACGGCATATGCGTTGCCAATGAAGGAAAATGGCTTGATGCAATAGGCAGCCTTCATGTAAACCTGGAGCTTGAGGCTAACGAAGAAAAAACCATAATATTTACCCTTGGGGTTGATAAATCGATATCAAAGGCGACGGATATTATAAAGAAATACAAAGAGCAAAAAGAGGTAGATAAGGCCTTTGACAGCCTTAATGAATTCTGGGAGGACATCCTTGACAAGAACTCGGTCTCAACTCCCGATAAACATATGGATATAATGCTAAATAAGTGGCTTAAATATCAGGCTATCTCCTGCAGATTATGGGCAAGAAGCGCATACTATCAGATAGGCGGGGCATATGGTTTCAGGGACCAGCTTCAGGACAGCCTGATATGTTTACCGCTTGATCCCGGGCTCACAAAGAAACAGATACTCTTACATGCTAAACATCAGTTCGTAGACGGTATTGTTCAGCACTGGTGGAATCCTATAGTAGAAAGGGGCGCAAAGAGCGTTCATAGCGACGATCTCCTGTGGCTGCCCTTTGTTCTTATCCACTATTTGAAAGAAACGAACGATATGGGTATATTAGATGAAAATGTGCCATACCTGGATTCAGGCGAAGGGAGTATTTTTGAGCATGCAAAAAAGGCCATAGATAAAGCTCTCTCCAGATTCAGCCAGAGAGGCCTGCCCCTGATAGGGGGGGGAGACTGGAACGACGGCTTAAGTAACGTAGGCCCTGACTGGAAAGGCGAGAGCATATGGCTGGGGCATTTCCTGTATCATATACTCATTGAGTTTTCGAGGCTTTGCGAGCTTATAGAAAAAGATGCTATTGTAAAGGAATATGATGAAAGAGCCTCATCTCTGAAGAAAGCCATAAACAAATACGGCTTTGACGGCTCCTACTTTATACGCGCAACCAAGGACGACGGCTCTCCTTTAGGCTCAA
>JAGVOB010000031.1 GCA_020052955.1 Candidatus Omnitrophota bacterium
AAAATCTAATAAACAATCGCCCAAAAAAGTGTCTTAATTACCATACGCCGAATGAAGTTTTGGGCTCAAGTGTTGCACTTCACTGTTGAATGTGGCTATTTGAATTTCTAATGATAATGTTATTTAGTAGACAGAGCACTATAGGCGCTTATATAAAAATTAATCAGAATTACTAGGGTTATATTATAATGCGTAAGGTTATTATACTGGTCATTCTTTTAGTCATAAATATTCCGTATTTATCAGGCGAAGATATAAACAAGGTCTACATAGGTAATACCTGCATACGGGTGGACATAGTGGATTCCGGCCGGGAGAGGGAGCAGGGCCTTATGTTCAGGGATGGGCTCGACGAAGATCAGGGGATGCTTTTTATATTTGAAAAGGAGGGTAAGTACTGCTTCTGGATGAAGAATATGAACTTCCCGCTTGATATAATATGGATTAATAGGGATAATAAAATAGTCGATATAAAAAAAAATGTCCCATGCTCACAGGATAATCTTGAGGTACTCGTTCCCAATGATAGCGCCATTTATGTGTTAGAGGTTAATGCAGGATTTGCAGATAAGAACAAAATAGAGATCGGGGATAGGATTAGTTTTTGAAGTCAGGGTTCCGCTGAAATTTATTCCGCACCCAGTCCCGCCAAAAGGCGGGAAAAAGTCAGAAACCACGGCTGTTAAGCCGTGGAGCTTCATGGGAGGTAAATATTGGCAGATAATACAATAACGCTGTATGGAAAAAATTCAGTTTTCGAGCGGCTAAAGGCAAACTCCGGAAGCATAAAAAAGATATTTCTGCAGGAAAATTTTGATGTGCCGCATATAGAAAAACTGATAAACGAAAACAATATTTCCGTAGAGCGCTTGTCCCAAAAGCAGTTAGCCAGGATTAAACATACCAGGGATTTTCAGGGCATAATCGCAGAAGTTGAAGGTTTCGGATATATCCCTTTTGACGAACTGTTGCTTGGTAATAACGGGAGAAAATCAACGATTGTATTTTTAGACAGGATATTTGACCCGCATAACCTGGGAGCTATTATTCGGACGCTTGCTTGTTTCGGAGGGTTCAGCGTTGTTATCCCGAGGTTTAACGCCTGCGAGGTCAACGAGACCGTCCTGCATGTGGCATCGGGAGGAGAAAACTATGTTCCCGTATCAATGGTTACCAACCTTTCAAAGGCGATAATAAAGGCAAAAGAGCACGGGTATTGGATTATCGGTGCCGTCGTATCTGATGATGCCAAGGATATAAACAAGATTAGCCTGCCTCACCCTACGGGGATAGTGTTCGGCTCTGAAGGAGAGGGTGTCCGCTACGGCGTAGAGAAACACCTGGATATAAAGGCGCGGATCCCCATGGAGGGGGCAAAGCTTTCCTTTAATGTAACTATGGCATGCGCCATTTTCTGCCACGAGATAGCCAAGCAGAGAAGATAGCAAAAAAAATGAAATCAAGGCATCTTAAAAAAGAGATAAGAACAAAAGTGAATAAAATAGCAATTATCGTTATATTGCTTTTGTCGGCTATGGGAAGTAAAGCGGTATATGCGCATCTTTGCGATAATGTCTTTCGGCAAAAAGATAAGCTTATCGTAAAACCAGAAAACTATAACATAGTGGTAAAGGATAAAACAACATTTAAGATTTTTCTTCAGAACAATATGGACAGGGGCATAGCGGAGATAGCTCTTATCGCAGAAAGCCCCGCGTTTGATTTTGATATAAAACCGGCTAAGATGTCGCTACCGAAAAACCAAAGGGCATACTTTGAAGTAACCATGGTACCGAAATCAGAGACAAGGACGGGTAATTACACAATAGATTTCCGTCTTGTGGGAGGAGGAAGGCAGTTTAAGAGCTTTAATTTGAGCTCTAACAAGGAATATGAGGTAAAAAAGACAGATACAGCCGCGGCCTTAAAAACACAACCGAAACCTAAAACCGAGGTTATAAACATAACGGATATAAAGAAGGAGACTTCAAGCGTTCTCAGCATAAAGCAATCCACATCCAGCCCCGCTATTGATGGTGTTATTAACGATGAGTGCTGGCGCAATGCCGGGGTCCTTTCGAATTTTTCAGTTACTCAGGCGGGAGAGGCAAGATACGAGACCATAATACTTTTCACATACGATAAGACACACATCTACCTTAGCTTTTATTGCTGTAACGAAAAAACCAATGATATACCGAGAAATGACAGCGTGGAGATAAAATTTACACGCGAGACAACGGGATATCCTTATTACACATTTTTAATTCCTGCCTTCGGCAAACCCTCCTTTAACAGGTATCAATCCGATAATACTATGGCGGCGCTAGAGGCCGGCGCGGCAAGCTATTTTACCGCGGATAATGACAAGTTCTGGGCTGCCGAAATAGCCGTGCCCGTTGGCGCGCTCGGCTTTGAGCCTTTTAGCTCCTCGCAATACTGGTATCTCAAGGCCACGAGAAACAAGGGCGGCGAGAACCCGGAAACCAGCTTCTGGGCGGCAGATTTTTCCGGCTATAATAATGAAAAGGGTTATGGGGTAATACGCTTAGTTCCTTAAGACCCATCCTTTAGCCCCTTCCTTAGAAAGGTATTAGACCCATCCTTAAAGGTTTAGGATGGTCTATCCCGCTGGATTAGGAAGGGCTATCCTTTCTGGATTAAAGGTACTAGGATGGTCTACCCTTGTAGGGTTAAACGAGGTTAAACTTGTCGAATAAAAAACTGAAATTTTTCCTATGTGCTATTATCCACGCCGCCCTTTTGCTGTTTTTTGCAAATTACTCATTCGCAGCGCAAGAGTTCCATATAAATTTTGATTACCCGTCTTTCGAAGGGGATTTTTACGTATCTGGGAAGGTTTCCTTTCCGCCTTCAAGCGTCCGCTCAGAGCGAAATATAAGCGTAAGGGTTACGGACAGAGGAGATGAGATTTCTACCAAGATAGTTATATCAAATACCTGGCCGGATGGTTCAGTGCAGGGTGCCCAGATTATATTTGCCGCAAATTCTACGACTAAATATTCATACACTCTTTTTTTTGGAGAGGATGTAGTAAGGAAGAAAAGCTTTAATGAGACGGCTGTATTACCCAGCATATCATTCTCTGTTGGCGGGGCTCCCATGATGGTAGAACAGGTGGATGTGAGCGTAGGACAGATAAACGTGATGGTAGATAAAAGCCCGTCTATTTATTATTACTGGAATATAATTCCTATTATACTGCTTATAGTGCTCACTTATTACCGCAGCCGTAAGGCGCGAGGCGTATAACATGAAGATAAAGAAGCTATCAATATCCAGGAGAATACTGCAGGTACTTTTTCTGATTGTTATTATTTATGGGGCGTATATCTTTAAAGGGGGGGTAATAGATAAACCCAATGAGCCGCCTGCGCAAAGCGAGGCAAAAGGACTTTTCCCCGCCCTTAAGCCGTCGAAGGGAAGCCTGTCGTCAGAGCAGTTTAAAAAAGGGAGCATTCTGTGGCCCTCAGGAGATATGCCTGTTTTTGAAAACTATCCGCCGAGCCTTGTATGCAGGTTTAATCCAAAGGGCGGCCTGTTTAAGGCCTGTATTGTGCATCTTGTTTCTGAAAACCTGACATGGAGGACGAATATCAGGTATCTCCTGCCGCATATAACCCTTTTTATATTGCTTTGTTTTCTATTTGGCAGGATGTGGTGCGGGTGGGTTTGCCCTATCGGCAGCGTCGGAGATTTTCTGACGTGGCTGAGGCGAAAGATGAATATTCCTGTAAAAAGATTTCCTGTATTGATGCGCAAGGGGCTGCGCACCTCCTCTTATGGCATCATGACCCTTACATTTTCTATCTCGGCGTTTATAGGTATACCGAACTACGCCCGGTTTCAGTGCTACTGGTTTTTGCCGTATTGCCAGATATGTCCGGCGCGGCTGATATGCCCGCTGTTCGGTTTTATCAAACCGAACTGGAAGGATTTTTCCACGGCAGTTTCCGCGGGGTTTACTATCCTGGCGTGGATTTTATTAGGGCTGTTTATTGCGGCCTTCTATTGGGGTAGGCGCGTATGGTGCCATCTCTGCCCTATAGGGCTTATGAATTCATGGTTTAACAGGGGCTCGGGGGTTGAACTCAAAAAAGACGCAATTAAATGCAATAAATGCGGCTCATGCGCAGACAGCTGTCCGATGGGGCTCACCGAGATGTATGAGGCCGACAAAAATATTATCTATAACGACAAACACTGTATTATGTGTATGCGATGCGTAGATGTATGCCCAAGGGACAGCTGCCTTTCGGTGAATTTTTTCGGCAAAAAACTGTTCGAGTCCAAATATTAATCCCGCCTCTGGCGGGACAGCTTGCTGCGTTACGATTTATAAGAGAGTTGATGCCTCGTAGCTTGCTGCGAGGTAGTTCATTAAACCAAAAAAAGGCCTGATATGGATAGAGATAACGCTAGATATATGAAAGACGAATACCTGAAAATAATAAAGACATATTTGGGGCAATTACAGACAGCGCATACCCCGGATATAAGCCCGGCAATACAGAGATACACGCAGAATTCAAACCTTAAGAGTTTGAGCTTTTTTTATGACACCCTTTTAAAGAGGAGCACCTTCCTGGATTACGGAATTCCAAAAAAGCCTATCGTTGGTTATTTTTGCAATCTGGTCCCCGAAGAGGTTATTTATGCCGCTGGCGCCGTTGGCGTTAGGCTATGCAGTTCGGATGATGTTTGTGCTCGCCTTGGGGAGGAGATAATACCCGGAGATTTTTGTTCCATGATAAAATCTTCATGCGGTGCTTTGTTTACGAGGCGCTACGACAATCTTGATCTTGTGGTTGTTCCGGCGGCGTGCGATGGAAAATTAAAACTGGCGGAGGTTCTCTCACCCTTTAAGGAGGTATATTTTCTGGATTTTCCGAGAGACAGCGATTATTTAAAGAACGCGGAAATATGGACACAGAAGTACTCTCAGTTTGCGGAATTCCTAAGAAAGCGGTATAACGCCAGGGTGAACCGCGAGGATTTGCTTAACGCCTGCAAACTTACTAACAAAAGGACGGATATTTTCAGAAAGATATACAGTTTAAGGGCATCGCACCCCGGAATCATAAATGCGTTTGACTACTTTGCGATAGCCTCCGCTTCCTTTGTCTGCGAGGCGAATATATGGAGCGCCTATGCTGAAAAACTTTACAAGGAGGCTCAATACTTGGCAGGGAATAAACCGGATTTTAAGGGTAAGAAGATATTGTTGGCAGGTTCTTCCATTATATTTCCAAATTACAAAATTCTTGATATACTGAATGAGCTAGGCTGCGATATCAGCGCCGATACTACGTGCTCGGCGTACGGCAGGATGTATGACCCGGTTGAGATTGACGAGGATACACAGGACGGTATTTTAAGGGCGCTCTCTCTTAAATATATTGCAGCGAGCATGTGCCCTTGCTTCCTGGGTATTGATAAGCTTATAGACCGGATCGTTGAAATTTTCCGGGAGCACAGCTTAAACGGGATTATTTATCATAATTTGAGGTTATGCCAGGTATTCGAGATGCAGAGTTTCGCGCTGAGGCATATTTTAAAGGATAAGGGGCTTCCCTTTCTTTTTATAAAGACTGATTTAAGTAAGGAAGACACGGGCCAGATAAAAACAAGGATAGAGGCCTTTCTTGAAATGATGAGATAGTCGTGCGGTAAGCAACATGAAAATAACCAATTACCAAATTCCAAACACCAAATAAATTCCAATATCCAATAATCAATAACCAAACCCTGAGGACAAGGATATGTTTGATTATTGGTGTTTTAGGCATTGGTTATTATTTGGTTATTGTAATTTGATGCTTGGGTATTGTGGCTACTATAATACATATTATACGAGGAGGCATGGTTATGTTCAGCATAGGTATAGATATAGGTTCAGTTGCGACAAAGTGCGCACTTGTTAAGGACGGCAGTCTCATTGCCTCATCTATTGTAAAAACAGGTTCTGACACTGAAAGGTCGGCAGAGCAGGCTCTTTCAGAGGCCTTAAAAAGCGCGCAGATAAAAGAGGCGGATGCGGCATTAGTTATATCCACCGGTTATGGGCGCAGGACATTTAAGAGGGCAGGTAAGGCAATAACAGAGATATCGGCTGTTGCTTGCGGGGCATATGTTTTGTACGGCAAGAAGAGCTGCCTTGTTATAGACGTAGGCGGCCAGGATACAAAAATAGTCGATGTGGGCAAAACAGGACAGGCGGCAGACTTTTTAATGAATGACAAATGCGCGGCCGGCACAGGCCGTTTCCTTGAGATGATGTCTTCTGTATTTGAGACAGATTTAGAAGGCCTTTCAGAGCTTGCCCTTAAGTCAGGCAATCCTGTGGTGATAAATAGCACATGCAGCGTGTTTGCTGAAAGCGAGGTGGTATCATTAATATCCCACTCCATAAAAAGGGAGGACATTGCGGCCGGATTGTTTAATGCAATAGCAACAAGGATAGACAGTATGATAAAGCAGATTGGATGCGCAAACCCGATACTATTCTGCGGAGGCGGGGCAAAGAGTGCTGCGCTATGGAAGTCTCTCAAAAGGATAACGGGAAGGGAAATCGCTGTACCGGAAAATCCGCAGTTTGTGGCAGCATATGGAGCAGCCCTGTTATGCAGCTATTGAGTTGCTTGAGTTCATTGAGCTCATTGAGTTAGTTGAGTTATTGAGTTTTTAAGAACGTAAGTAAACTCTATGAACTCAAAGAACTCTACAAACTCAAGGAACTAATCAATTTTCATTAGAATAGGAGGTAGCATTATGGAAAATTTTAAAGATCTGTTCCAGAGCGCGGACTGGAAGGCCGAAAAACATGTCCCCGTAATAGATGTCCCCGCGTCGGTGAAAAAGGGGGAATTTTTCAAGGTGAGCGTTACCGTCGGGAAGGAGATAGCCCATCCGAATAAAACCGAGCATCACATACGCTGGATAAGCGTGTATTTCCATCCCAAGGGAGAAAGGTTCCCGTATCAAATTGCAATGGCAGAATTTACGGCTCACGGAGAATCCGCACAGGGGCCTGACACAAGCACAATATACACACAGCATGAGGCAGTATTAAGTTTTAAGACGGAGAAGCCGGGGACTCTTTTAGCCTCTTCATACTGCAATATTCACGGACTCTGGCAGAATTCCATGGATATAGAGGTAAAGTAGCCAAAAATTCTACACGCTTAAAGATTCAAAAATCCTCTGCTAAGAGCTAAGAGGAATCCGATATTGAGACCGTTGCAAAACCCATGCTTTAGGTGTTTTTCCGGTGAGAGCGTTGAAAAGAAAGGCTTTTTCAACGTTCTCATATTTTTAGGGTCGGTATGTATAATCCCAAATTTGCAATAGAAATTTGCCCCGAAGGGGTTGCGCGATAAAATCCGACGAGGATTTTGTCGGATTCGCAAGGTATCCAGGATTTTTCGCAGCACTATTTTGTGTAGCCACAAAATTTGGGATACCCCGCAAAGCCAGCCAAATTCTCGTCGAATTTGGCTGTGCGGCCCCTCGCTACCGCTCAGGGCGGATTTTTCCTGCGAAGCGTGAAAAATCCGGGATAAGCGGCATAGATAGGGGGTAAAAGCGATGAGGGTAGCAATACTTGTTGAAGATCAGTATCAGGTTTTGGAGGTATGGTATCCTTACCTGCGCCTGCGCGAGGAGGGGATTGAAACGGTGCTTGTGGGAACAGGTAAGAAAAGGCAGTATCTAAGCAAGGAGGGTTATCCGGCAGAGGAGGAGCTTTCCATAGATAAGGCAAACGCGTCTGACTTTGACGGTGTAGTTATACCGGGCGGGTATGCGCCCGATATCTTAAGACGATTCGAGAAGGTGAATAAATTCGTCAGCGATTTAGATAAAAATGGAAAGCTCATAGGCGCTATTTGCCACGCGGGGTGGGTGCTGGTTTCGGCAGGCGTATTAAAAGGCAGAAAAGCCACCTGCTTTTCAGCGATTAAAGACGATATTGTTAATGCCGGCGCAGAGTTTATAGACAAAGAGGTCGTGGTTGACGGCAATCTCATTACCTCCAGGAACCCGTATGACCTTCCCTTTTTCTGTAGAGAGATTATCATATTTTTAAAAGGCAAAAGATAAGACAGGCCCTCAGCAATATATGCCTTGTGCTAGAAAGCATGGCATCCTAGGTTTTGTATGCCTGAGTACAGATTCAGGTAAAATAAGATGGGTGACAAAATTAGCCGCAGAATTGAATTTTTGATAATTATATGTTATACTTTATACCACCGCTTCCAAAGAGTAACCTTTTAAAAACGATATTTTAGCGTAACCTGCCTTCAAACGGATATGTTTAGAAAAAAGACGAACGGCTCTATTTTAAACGGAGAAAAAGAAACTACCCTTCCCGATTCCACGATATTCACCCAAAAAGTTGACGAGATATATAGCAGTCTTTTTATAGACTCTCCGATTTCTCTGTGGCTGGAAGATTTCTCTGAGGTTAAAAAATATATAGACAGTCTGCGCGATAAAGGGATAAAAGATTTCAGGCGTCATTTTGAAGACAATTCCAAGGATGTTGCTCATTGCGCCTCGCTCGTAAGGATTATTGACGTAAATAATGCTACGCTAGAATTATACAAAGCCAAGAACAAGGAAGAATTAAAAAACGGCTTAAATAATATATTCTGCGAAGAATCCTACCCTGTATTTAGAGAGGAGCTTATAGCAATAGCGGAGGGCAGAAAAGTATTGGAAGCCGAAGCCATAACACATACTTTAACGGGGCAAAAGATTGATATCAGCCTGAGGTGGGCCGTAATTGAGGGCACAGGAAAGGCGCTGTCAAGGGTAATTGTTTCCATAGTTGATATTACGCACCGCAGATTGTCAGAGAAGATGCTGCGCGAAAGCGAAAACCTGTATCGCGCCCTTGCCGAATCGGCGCAGGATATAATTTTTTTGATAAGCAGCGACATGAAGATTAAGTATGTCAACACATTTGCCGCAAAAAGCATTAATCGTAAACCCGAAGAGATTATCGGCAAATATTTAAATGAGATTTTCCCACCCCATATCTTTAACAGGTATGGCGCCAGCCTGAAAAAGGTATTTGATAGCAAAAAGGTTCTTTATATTGAAGACGAGTTATTATCAGGAGCAGAGGAGAAATGGTTGGGTACTTCTTTGGTCCCGACAGGCAATAGATTGGATAAAACGGAAGCTGTTTTGGGCATATCACACGACATTACCGAACGAAAGAAGGCGGAGAAGTCTTTGCGGGAGGCGCTCTCGAGGTTTGAGGCAGTTATCGAATATACGCCTATGGTGGCAATCCAGGGTTTTGAGCGAGACGGGACTATACGCCACTGGAATACAGCCTGCAGCTCTTTATACGGTTTTGACGCCTCCGAGGTCATAGGAAAACGCATTCAGGATATATTGTTGTCCCCGGAAGAGAAAACGACATTCGAGAGGATGGTTTGCGATATTTGGGATAGCGGAAGAGCTACATCTCCACAGGAGTGGCAGGTTTATACGCGAAACCGCGAAAAACGATGGGTCTACTCAACCATGTTTCCGATAACGGAAAACGACAGGGTAACCGAGGTTTTTTGCATGGACGTTAATATAACCGAACGCAAACAAATAGAAGACGCTCTGCGCGAATCGGAGAGCAAGTTTAAGGGATTGTCAGAGGAGTCATTGACCGGAGTTTACCTTATACAGGATGAGGCGTTTAAGTATGTAAACCCCATGTTAGCCCAGATTTTTGGATACAGTGTCGAAGAGCTGGTAAATAAGAAGGGGCCTCAGGACCTGGTGGTTTCTGAAGAGTGGCCGGTTGTAAAAGAAAATCTTCGCAAGCGAATCTCGGGAGAGATTAGTTCTATACATTATTTTTTTAAGGGATTGACAAAGGATAAAAAGGTTATTGATGTTGAGGTGTACGGTTCTAAAACGGAATATCTTGGACGGCCGGCCGTAATAGGAACCCTGCTCGATATAACCGAACGCAAGCGCTCTGAGGAGCGTATAACCAAGATAAACTCATGTTTTTTAAGCCTCGGGACAGACCCCATCGAGAATATTAACCGCCTGACTGCGCTTTGCGGAGAGCTCCTGGGGGCTACATGCGCCTTGTATAACCGCCTGGACGGCGAGTTGCTCTACTTGTTGGGCAAATGGAACGTGCCGCCCGATTTCAAATTAAAGGATAATCCCGACGGCCATATCTGCTACGATGTTATAAGGCTCGGCACTGAGGAGATATTTGTAATACGGAACCTAGCCGAAAGCGAGTATGCCAAGAGCGACCCAAATGTGCTGCGCTATGGATTACAGACATACATGGGCAAGGCAATTAACCTAGAGGGTATATATGTAGGAGCGCTTTGCGTAGTTTATCAAAATGATATTGCTCCTACCGAAGACGATAAAAGACTAATGGAGATTATATCTTCGGCTATTGGCATAGAGGAGAGGCGCAGACAAGCCGAAGATAATTTAACGGAGGAGAAAAGTTTGCTCAGGACCCTTATAGACAATCTGCCGGATTATATCTATGTAAAAGATGACAGGAGCCGCTTTCTTGTAGGAAATAATGCCGTTGCCCATGTTATGGGAGTAGAAACGCCGGATGAGCTTCTGGGCAAGACCGATTTCGAGTTTTATCCGGAAGAGCTGGCGGCAAAATTCTATGCCGATGAACAAAAAATCATACAATCCGGAATTCCGCTAATCAACAAGGAAGAGGATGGTTTGCATCAGGTAGATAAAAAGGAAATACGGGTTTTAACCACAAAGGTACCGCTTAAGGATATGCATGGCAAAATTATAGGCATAGTAGGCTTGGGGCACGATATCACCGAACTTAAGAAGATTGAGAGTGCCTTGCGCGAGGGAAAGCAATTCCTTTCCAGCATATTCGAGAGCATACAGGATGGAATCAGTATTCTCGATAAGGAAATGAATATCCTGCAGGTAAACCCGGCAATGAGAAAATGGTACACTCATGCCGAACCGCTGGAGGGGAAGAAATGCTACGAGGCCTATCATAGTGCGGATAAACCATGCGATATCTGCCCTACCAGAAAGACGATAGAAACATCCAGCGCCTCATATGAAATAGTTCCAAAGAGGGCAAAAGGCGGGGAGATTGTAGGGTGGCTTGATCTTTACAGCTTCCCCTTGTTCGATACGGTAACCGGGGAGCTAAAGGGTATCATTGAATACGTCCGAGATATCACCGAGCGCAAGCAGGCACAAGAGAGGATTATCAAGGAAAGGCAGAGGTATGAAGGGTTAGTTAACAATATTAATGTAGGGATTTATCGGACTACGCCCGGCATGGAGGGAATATTTATTGAGATTAACCCGGCCTTTGTATCTATGTTCGATGCAGACTCAAGGGAGGATTTGATAGGGCGAAAGGCCAGGGATGTTTATCAGAATCTGGCAGACCGCGCTAAACTAAGCGATAAACTGTTAAAATTCGGATATATAAAAAATGAGGAATTTCAGTTTAAATCCCTTAAGGGCCGAGCGTTCTGGGGGTCGATAACCGCAGTAGCCATAAGGGACGATAAAGGGAATGATTATTTTGATGGTATAGTAGAAGATATAACCGAACGAAAGCACTCCGAGGAAATTTTAAATTATAAGATCGAGTTTGAAAAACTGATAAGCGCCATATCCACAAGCTTTATTAATATTCCGATACACGAAATAGATAATAACATAAATCTTGCATTAAAGAGGATAGGGGAATTCGTAAATGTGGACAGGAGCTATGTATTTTTAGCGTATGATGGCGCAAAAAAAGCGGACAATACGCATGAATGGTGCGCAAGCGGAGTTCAATCCGAGATCTCAAAACTTCAGGGACTCTCCGAGAAGGATTTTCCATGGTTTGCAAAAAAGATAAAAAGTTCCGAATACCTCTATATTCCCAGCTTAGAGATCCTGCCGCAAGAGGCAACGGCAATAAAAGAATTATTGCAAGCTAGCGGTGTAAAATCTATGATTTGCGTGCCGATGTTCTATAGCGGGCAACCCATAGGATTTCTCGGGTTTGATTCTATCAAAGAGAAAAGGATATGGACGGATGAGAACATAGCGCTGCTTAAAATAGTGGGCGAGATATTTGCGAACGCAATCGAGCGGAAACAGGCTCAAAAGAGATTGGAAAGATTAAACAGGGGACTCTCCTTATCAAACAAGAAATTAAAACAGATGTCCCTGATAGATTCCTCGTCGGGACTTTTTAATCACAGGTACCTGATGGAGATTATTGAATCGGAATTCTATCGCGCCAGAAGAAGCAGCCATGCGCTTTCAGCCATCAAAGCGGATGTAGATTATTTTAAATCCATAAACGACACTTACGGCCATCAATTCGGGGACTTGGTGCTTAAGCAGTTAGCCGGCACGCTCAAACAGATGGTGCGCCAGTATGATATTGTCGTGCGCTTCGGAGGCGAGGAATTCGTAATTATCTCGCCCGGAACGGACAAGCCCACCGCAATAATTTTAGCCCAGAGGATACTGGACGCCATTGGCCTTCTTAATTTCGGGACCAAGAAATATGCTGTTAAGCTTAAGTTAAGCATGGCGGTCGCCTCTTATCCGGACGACAGGATAATTAAAGGCACGGATTTAATAGAACTTACCGAAAAGATATTAAACAAGGGCAAGGAATACGGCGGTAACAGGGTTTATTCCTCCGAAGACATAAAAGTTTCAAAACCTGCCGTCTCTAAAAAAGCAACGGCAGAGAGCGAGGTTAAATATCTAAAAGAAAAGATAGAGAAGCTGACCAGGCGCGCAAGCCAGAGCTTAATAGAGTCCGTATTCGCTTTCGCAAGGACAATCGAATTAAAGGACCACTATACGGGCCAGCATACGGAAAAGACAGTTAAATATGCAACTGAGGTTGCAAAGGAATTAAAGCTTCCAAAAGAGGATGTAGAACTTATAAGACAAGCCTCCATACTCCATGATTTAGGTAAAATAGGCATCAGCGAAAAGATTCTGCGCAAGAAATCTAAGCTTACCACGAAGGAGTTCCATGAGCTTAAAAAACATCCTCAGATAGGAGCGGACGTTATAAGGCCTATTCAATTATTGCATAATATAATTCCGCTGATGCTTCATCATCATGAGAGGTGGGACGGAAAGGGTTATCCCAGCGGCTTGAGGCGTGAAGAAATTCCTCTGGGCGCGCGCATCGTAGCGATTGCCGATGTGTTTCAGGCCCTGACCTCAAACCGCCCATACAGAAAGGCATATTCCAGGGCAAAGGCTATACGCATAATTAAAGGGAATGCTGGAAATCAATTTGACCCGGAGGTCGTCAACGCATTCCTTAGGGTTTTAAAGCAGTAAACCCCGTTAGAAAATTCTTTTCTAACGGGGCGATATCTGCCGAAAGATGTCTCGTCGAGACTAAAATCTCTCCTCTCAAATTATTTCTCTTTACCTTCCAGTCTATTTCTATTATAATCTTAAAACACTCGAAAGATTTTCCGATTTAATACCATAAGACCTTTGAATTATTTTATACATTCGCGGCCAGCAAAGTCCCGAGCTAAACGGAGGGAACAATGGCCGCTTGAGTATGAGCCACACGGAAACCTCGGGCTTTAGACCCATCCTTAAAGGTTTGGGATGGTCTATCCCTGTGGGATTAGCTCGACGATGTTCTAATCGTTGCAATCTCGTTTTTAATCGGTGTAATCATAGTTTCCAGGCTTTTTCAGTGGAAACTAAATAAAGGCAGTCAGAAATAATGAAACAGTTTGAAAAGATTACGGCCACGCACCTGTATTGCGACAACTGCGGCCACTCTATGCCCGTAAAGGAAAAACTCCTCTTAGTCCTTCCGGAAGGAAATCTGTACGATTATCTGTGTGCGCAATGCGGAGGGTCGGTTGGAACGCGAAAGGAATCCAAAGGACTCTCCCTAAATAACAGATAAGATTCAGGTATGGGACTTTTTACCTATTTTTATATTGACAACCACCGCAAATAACCCTATAACCCTCCCAATTATTTAACGGTTGATTATTTAGAATAACAGTGAAAATTTTCTTAAAGCGATAAATCATCGCACATTTAAAGGAGGATACAAGTTTTTAAATTACGCCGGCCAGCCTAAAGAAATCCTTAAGAATATAAAAATACCTTCTAAGGTTGTCATTCCCCTAAGGCAGGGTTTCGGCAAGGAGGCAAAGCCCCTTGTCAAAGTCGGGGATAAGGTCTATTGCGGCCAGATTATAGAAAGAGAAGAAAGAGGTCAGATTTATTTCTTCTTCGCTTACTCAATTGAGGGTGCCTAATATAGAAAATCCCGACGTTTCATCGGGACCATCGTGGTATATGATATTTTATTGACAAATATACCTTCCTAAAGTATATTATCTTCAGTTCATCAAAAAGCACCCAAGGGGGTTAAATGTGAAAGAAAAAGTAATAGCAAAAAAGACGCTTTCTACCAAGGAAATAGATCTCATAACGCGTTTAGAGTTTTATGGGAAGGATATCTATAACAAGGCAGAAATCATCTCTTTCTGTGGGGGTAGTAAGACCGCGTCATATTTAATAAAGAAATTGTTGGAAAAAGATAGATTAAGAAAAATCATCAAGAACATTTATCTTTTTGTTCCTATGAAGGCTCCCAGAGGCCTTTGGGCTGGGAATGAATATTTAATTGCCAAGGCTTTAGCAAGAGAGGCTAATTATTATATTGGATATGCTACCGCATTCAACTCTTATGGTTTTACAGATCAGGTTGCTCAGTTAATACAAGTTGTTAATGATAAATATTCGATAAAGAAAACAATTTTTGGAAACAGATATAAATTGATCAAAGTATTGCCCAATCGGCTTTATGGGTTGGAAACACGCAAAATAAAGAATGAGGATGTTGTTTTCCCTATAAGAGAAAGGGCGATGATAGATGTCTTTCAATTTTATGATATAAAAAAGGCTTCTGGCATATTGAGTGATCAAGCGTCTAAACTTAATATGCCTCTTTTTGTTGTTTATCTGGCCCGGTATCCCGTTCTGAGAGTTCGCAGGCGCGTGGGATTTTTCTTGGAAAAACTCGGAGTTGATAAAAAACTTTTGAACAAAATAGATGTAGGAGAAAAAGGTTATTCTCCTTTATATGATATGGGGTCAAATCAAGGAAAAATAAACAGCAGATGGAGAGTTATTATTAATGGATAGGGCCAAACTTGAAAAAATCATTCCTGTGATTGCGCAAAAATATAACTTCCGATTCGAGATGATCGAAAAGGATTATTATTTGACGCTTATCTTGAATAGCGTTGAATCTCATCTAAGCGACAAACTCGTTTTTAAGGGTGGCACTCTTTTAAACAAAATCCATCTTAACTATCACAGACTGAGTGAGGATATTGATTTTACATACTATAATAGTCCGGGTGGTATAGAAACCCGCTCTAAGCGGTCACGTGCAATTGCTCCGATAAGGGAAAAGATGCCTGAATTGCTAAAGCTTTTAGAGCTAAAAAGCGAGAAGCCTGAAGGAGAAGGTTTTAACAATTCTACTCAATATGTGTTCTATATATTTTATCCATCGTTTATTACGGGAAAGGAAGAAAATATTAAACTGGAAATATCGCTTAGGCAGGCCCCTATCGACAAACCTGTACATAATGTGGTCGCGCATTTTTATAAAGATCCTTTTACTGGTGAAGATTTAATTCCCCAAAATAAAATATTGTCACTTTCATTGAATGAGGCTGTGGCCGAAAAACTTAAAGCCGCAATTACAAGAAAAGATGTGGTGATTCGCGACTATTATGACTTGTGGTTTATATCGGAAGCAAAGGTTGATTTTAAAGATAGGCATTTTCTTGCCATATTTAAGAAGAAGCTAGAAGACGAGAAATACAAGGGTAACTATAGCCAAAATTTTGGCTTGGATCAGAAATCCGTGAATTTGCTTCGAAAGCAGATTGAAACAGAATTGATGCCCGTTATTCGGATAGGTGAAAGCTTTGATCTCGATAAAGTCTTTGCGCGGTTTAATTTAATATTGAAAAAGGTGTAAATTTATGAATTTATTCGGGATAAAAACATATTAATCGGGAGGCAGGTTAAATGAAAAGAATAATAATAGGATTAGTAATTACCGGGATAGCAATAGGA
>JAGVOB010000125.1 GCA_020052955.1 Candidatus Omnitrophota bacterium
ATGCAACTATCGCATCTCAGCCCAGAAAATCACTCTCGATTTTTCTGGGCAGTGGTGATAATGGTGCTATCACTCACTTTTTGGACTGTGCCAAAAATAGATATTTCCAGATATAAAACTGTTGAAAAACCAGTTTTCAGAAAAATTAAGCTAATTTATTCAGATTATCCAGAATTTGAAGTGAAGGTAAAAACTTTAGATGAAATATTTGCCGCCAAAGTAAAAACCATATTAGAGAGGACTAGATGTCGGGATTTTTTTGATTTATGGAAATTGTTAGAATACGTTGACATTAGCAAAATAAAAAAACTTATCATTTTGAAATGCGGAAAAGATCAGATTGATTTTAGGAAGCTGTTCAAAAAATCCAAAGAATTAGAAGATTATTGGCAAAGAGAAATGCCTAGATTAATTTATCCAGTTCCTGATTTAGATACCGTCTTGGAAGATTTAAGACAAAGATTCAATGAGAGCTGAATAATGATTGCACCTAACCACATAAGCTTAAAATCGCTTCTTTTTTCTAGCAGTTTGTCCAAAATTTTAGATTGCGTTTAACAAATTCCCGCTCAAAGATAAATCCTTTGCTTAAACATTTTACTTCTTCAATCGCTAGGTTTTAGCCGTTATTTCCTTTATCGTCGACAAGACGAAGGTTTGTCGTCGGGAGCAGATACTTTTGAATAAGCGAAAAGTATATAAAGCGATTTTATTTACCTATGTTCTAGATGCTTATTTAAGAAGGGCGATACCTTCTGATAAAGTAATGAGCACCTGAAGCTTATGCTGCTGGCGCACGGACGTCTCGTAATATCAAACACGGGTCAACTGTGTTGATTACGATTAGGTTGTTTCGTGCGGCTGGCAGGGGATAAGCGTCAGTGATAAAGAAAATAAAAAAAGAGGAGGTAAAAGATGGCAAAGGAGGTGTTAAATAAGGACATTTCTAACAAGACTGTAGTCATCGTGTTAGTCATTGTTATATTAGTCAGTATAGTCAGCCTGGGTGTCTATTTTAACGCACTGGGTAATGCTCAGCCTAAAGTGAATAGTCTTGGGCAAGGGGATGTATCATTAACCATCGTAGAACCGCCAGTGAAAGTTGAACCAGTAACTGATAATGGAAAAGTGGCTTTGAATATTGTAGAACCGCCCAAAGAGGCGCCTACGCAATAAATAATAATTAAAATAGGAGGTAAAATATAAAATGGAAGACGTTTCAAATAAAACAATTGTGGCATTATTAGCCATAGCATTAGTAGTAACGGTAGTAGGAACTATCGTAAGTGTAAGTAAATTAGGAGCTTTAGGTGGACAGTATTCTGTATTAACAGGAGCAGTTACAGGTACAGGAACTACGAGTGTCACCTTAGCCGGTAACGCAGGTATTACTGTTGATGATAACGCAGTTACATTTGGAAGTGGTTATGTAGATCCACAATTTGTATCAGCTACTTTAGATTCATCACTTGCTATTGGTTCATGGACCGGATGGATAAACCTAACTGCTACAAATATTGATAGTATGCTTGTTAATAATACGGGTACAAATTTCTTGAGGCTTAACATCAGTTCAGAAACAACAACTCATGCAGAAGATTGGTTATGCACCGGTGATAGTTGTACATCCAATAGCGCTCTTCTTCAGGTAAAAGCGACTAATTTTGAGGCTAATGCATGTACTGGTTCTGGAGCTATACAAAGTGCTTACACCAATTTATTACAAAATGCATCTAAAGTAACAGTACCTTTGTGTACTGAAATGGACTTTCAAACTGCTGCAGATACTATGAATGTCTTCTTCAAAGCAACTGTACCAAACGATGCAGGAACTGGTGCACATTCAGTAACATTAACTTTTACTGCAATTGATTCGACAGTATAAGCTTTTTTTATTTTTTTATTTTTTTATCGATTTTATTTTCAATAGAAAAAAATAAATTTTAATAAAATGAGATTTAAGAAAAGTATGTTTAAATGGATGTTCTTGTTATTAACATTGATGCTATCTATCAATCTGATTTATGCGCTTTCAGTCACACCTTCAGTTCAAGATTTAGACTATTCTCCCGGTGAAACAGTTACAATTCATTTTACTTTCTCGGGAGCTGAACAGGCCGAAGTAGTCTTATCAGGAGCTTTAGCGACTTACTCTCAATTGCTAACCCCAAAAAATAATACTGGTTGTTTAGATAAAATGTGTGCTATTGATATAAAAATTTCTATTCCTGATTTAAGTAATAATCCCGGCAGAAACGATTTAACAGTTGCAGTCTCAGAGCGTGATCCTAACCCCGACCCTTTTTCTGGTGCAGGAGTGAGTGCTTTACCTAAAATATTAGGTATAGTTAGGATGATGGTTCCTTATCCAGGCAAATATCTTACAGCTAAGATTAATCCGGTAGTAACCTCAACGAAAGTAGGGGAACAATTTCCAATTATAGTCGAAGTTATTAATTATGGTGGACAAACAATAGAACATATTTCTGGCATAGCTAGAATTTATTCGTTTAGAGAAGGAGAGGAGGAATATAAAGTGGAGTTATCTTCATTAACTAATCTTGGCGCTGGTAATAAGGGTGAATTAAAAGCATTATGGGATACAAAAGGAGTTAAACCTGGAAGTTATGGGATTATTGCAAATATATCCTATGATGGTGGTCAATATGCTTCCACAAAATATCCGGGAATTAAAGTAGGAGATAAAGTTGTGAAAGTAATGGAAATTAGCCCAAAAGAATTATATACCGGGAAGATCCAAAAAGTAAGTTTTAGGGTAGAAAATTTTTGGAATGAAGCATTTGATGTTTATGTTAATGCTGTTTTAAAAGAGCCAAATACACCTACCATCCTTGCTGAAGCCAAAAGTCCTCTATTAAAATTAGAAAATGGTATTGGAACCGTAGAAGGTTATCTTGATTTAACTGATGTAAAAGAGGGGAAATATGTCTTAGAAACCGAAACGTTCTTTTCAGGATTAAGTTATAAAGAGACATATAATATTTCAGTACTTGAAAATACGAAAAATGCTACAGGATCTCAAAACACAATTGAATCACCAGATAAAGGATTGCCTTGGACGGTCGTACTCGGAGCGGCAATTATAATCACAGCATTGATTATTATATTCTTTCTTATTAAGAAAAATTCATCAGAAGGAGAAGGTAATTTTTGAAGAGTTTTGCTTTACCACATATGTTCACCATAACGTATGGGAACCTAATGTTTAATGCACAGATTTAATGTACTTGATTATCTAAGATTTTTAAAACCGTTAGAGGTAAAAGCAGTCTCCTCTAAGTTTAATACCATGTCTTCGGTATAAGTCTCCCACGGCCAAGCTTTATATAATTTTACGATAATTGCTCCTTCATACATCTGAAGAGAAGCATTTTCAGGAGGGAATATTGAAACTTTAAAAGTATGGACTGTTCCAGGTTCTATAATATATCCACTATTTGGTGTGAATTTAAACCACTTGCCTATTGATACATTTGAACCGATGAAGAAAACTGCTTTTTCTCGGAAAGGGTTGCTATTATTAACATTTATGTTCCTGTGCGCATAGCCTTTTAGGGGGATATCCCCAAAATGAAACTTGTCTTTATCTAAATTAAATCCGGCGCCTTTTTGCACTACACCAAAATCAAACGGAATATAATTAACTTCTCTAGACACTAAATGATCAGTAATAATATAAGTAGCAACACCAGATAAAGCAATTATTACGATTATAATAAAAAGGAGGTTTTGAACTTTCATAGCTTACTTGCATAATCATTGATTTAAAAGTTTTATGGTATTATAGAATATAAATGACTTTAGCTGCAGTTTTGATTAATTTACTCCAATGCACTAGAAATAGCCCAGAAATCTTTACAACCCAAGTTTGACACTTCTTAATTATTTTGGATGAAAAATAGTATTTGACAGTTTCATTCAAACGTCACTCTTTTGACTATTTTTAGCCCAAAATGATTGTTTTTGGTTTGAAAAGAGCGTTTTTCAGCTTCTTTTTGGCAACACAATCTGACTTTTCGTGCCAAAA
>JAGVOB010000117.1 GCA_020052955.1 Candidatus Omnitrophota bacterium
AAGTACGATAGACCTAACCGAATGACGATACGGGCTTCTTAACCGTAACCCATAGACGTTAGCCTAAAACTTTACTATAAACTGTAAACATGACTTAACAACAGTACAGTAATTTGTTACTACACTTTTAAAATGTTTAAGAAGAAAAATGGTTTTACCCTTATTGAAGTTATAACCGCATTGGTTATACTGACTGCAGGAGTTTTAAGTCTTGTTGCTTTATTGACGGTTGGCCTTGCTTCCTTCGGCAGTTCTCAGGATATCACCGTAGCTTCCCTTAAGGGACAGCAGAAGCTTGAGGAGGCAAAAAGAAACGGTGTCAATAGTCTTCCCGGCCCTCCTCCTCTTCCGGGAAGAGGCGCATTTTCTACTCCGGCAGCATTTCCTTCTCCGGATGAAAGGTTCAGCTGGTCGATGGCGGTTTCATATGTGGATGATGGTTCGCTGACAAATACAGCTATTGACGGTTTAAGAGAAGTAATAGTAAGAATAACATGGTCCAGGTTTGGAAGAGGCCATAGTGAGGATTTTACAACATATGTTTCCCGGCACTGACACATTCGGCGACCCCGCAAATGCGGGGGCATTAGGGAATCAGAGTCGTCTCGTCAAAGGCGGGCTCGCCTTCAGTAAGGGCCTAAGCCTTATCGAGATAATAATAGCGACTTTTATCCTTGCAATAAGCTCTGTTAGTATCTACGCTGTTTTTAGGACCGCAACAACGGTATATTCCAAGGCCGAGAGGCAGTTAGAGATGGCGCAGAACGCGCGCGCCATTTTAGAGCAGATGACAAAAGAGATTAAAACTGCCGCGGGGGATTTGCTTGTTTTGGGTACCGAAACGGCGTTTAAAGGATATGAATCCGGTAGCGGCATAAAGACGGGTAGCACCAAGGATGAAGTTTATTTCAGGGCGACAATTTCAAATAGCGACCCCGAGAAATCAGACCAGATTTTAATTGGATATTGGTTAAGAGACAGTGATAATACGCTTATGAGATATATGTATTATAATCCCTACTCTCTCAGCAGAACGCTTGGCTCTAGCAACGCTCTTGGGTATAATGTTACAGACTTGCAGTTTTATTACTACTACAGAAACGGCTCATTAAACTGGATAAGAACCTCCGATGGCAATTGGGACGCGCGCACAGATCTTTTATCTAATTATGATGCAAACGGGGTCGAGCGGAATCCCGATCGCCTTCCCGATGCAGTGGAGATAATACTTACCGTTAGGGATGATTTAAGAAAGGAACAACCGAAGGTATTTTCAACTTTTGTGTACCCTGAAAATAGCAATTAAAGAATGGACAAAAACAAAGGCCACAACGGCATAGCGCTGTTATTAGTGGTAGGTATTTTGGCAGTTTTTACCGTCACCCTTACCGCATTTGCCTTGAATATGCAACTGGAGAAAACGGCGGCTGTTAACTACGTAAATACCATCAAGGCAAGATATCTTTCCGAGGCAGGCATTGAATATGCCCGAGCCATAGCAAGGAATAATTTTAAATCAACTATAACAGACACTTTAGCCGAACGCTGGGCAAGTAATTATTCGCTGACTTTTCCGAATGGCTCTATTCAGATATCCATACAGGATGAACAGGCCAGAGTAAATATTAATCAAGCAAATTTACTGTTACTTAGCAATATCCCCTCAATAGGACCGACATTAGCAGCCAATATTATAGCCTATAGGACTATAGAAGAGGCGGGATTTGATACAAAGGAGGAAGTCAAAAATGTTACAGGTATAGGTTCTTCCAAATATAGCGAGATTAAAGACATAATAACCGTCAAGTCGTATTATAATTCTAATAGAGATTATCGCTGCCCCATAAATGTAAATACCGCGACACAGGAAGTAATAACAGCTGTTTTAAACGGCATATCGGACGGCACAAATACAATAACTGCCCTCGAAGCGCAGAACCTGACAAATGAGCTTATGACTTTAAGGCCGTTTAATTCCTGGATAGCATTTAATACTACAATTGATACTAGCGGAGCAATAAACTCTGCCAAGAAAAATATGTTAAAGACACTGCTTAATCCCTATTCAAAATGGCCTACTCCTGGTCCCACAAATTTTACAACAGAATTCTGCCTTTTTTCAGGATGTTTTCAAGTAATTTCAAACTCTACAATTTTAAACAGGGCAGGAAATCCAGTTGCCCAATCAAGAGTAGAAGCGGTTATGGCTTTATTTTCTTCTATAAACGATGCAGCTTTTACTGCCACCTTAAAAGAGGACTTTCGCGGAGAGGATGCCAATTATAACGGCGTATTGGATACCGGTGAGGATATAAACGCAAATGGCAGTTTGGATGTTCCTGAGTATCAAAAAGTCACGTGGATGGATTCCTGTCCAGTAAATTCTACGGATGACCTTGGATTGACCTACAGGCAGGATTTTGCTGCATACCCCGATTACGGATATCAGACAGTAAAGGATTCGCTCAAGATAGGCTTCTGGGATAATTTTGATGAGAACCAGGATTATTCAAGAGATGAATGGATAAGGCATGATGCCGCCGGGGATTATACCTTAGGGAACGATACTACCGCTCCGATTCCGGATGCCGACAATGAAATTATACTTGGAGGCAGTTTCCCTGTAATAGATTTGATGGATACTAGCAAGTGGAATTTCAGTAATTTTTCAATAAGGGCTTATGTCTGTGACCCGGATATTCCAGAGGCCACTGATCCTAATGTCTACGAAAGAGGTTGGGAAGATGTCTCACATCTCAACTTTAGAAGATATGGTGCAATAGTATATGATAATTATGTGAGCTGCCGAGGTATGTGGTATTTCTGGAATGGATTTGGTTGGGTACCCTGGCCAGGTTTTACACCTTATGATATTTATCAGCCAATACATTTTTTAAGATTAGCCACAGAACATAGAATTGACCCATACCCCGCGCTATATAACAGACAAAAGACCTATAAATTACTTGCTCAGGGTGCAAATGTAACCTCATATGTCTATTACGCAAATGGAAGCCCAAATGCCCCAACGCTTAGCGCAAATGATGCTACCTCAAGCCAAGGAACAATAAGTATTACAGGCTGGTGGATGTTTTTTCCTGCATGGGATGATATACGGATAATATCTTCAAACGGCTCTTATACGTCTATTTCTTTTAATGCAGGTAGCCAGGTAGAATGGGGCACAGTTTCAGGAACTGTAACCACACCGTCTACAGCCAATTCAACAAGCGAAACAATCTCATTTCAGACCTCAACTGACAGTGGAGCAAGTTTTTTATCTCCTGGTGCTGGCGGCGCGATACTACAATCTCCATCACAGACTATCCAATACAGGGCTAATTTAAATACAAACGATTCCGATTTAAGCGAAACCCCCGTATTAGAGGATGTGACTGTTACATTCCTTAAGCCGAACACGGTTAAGACGGTTTATTATAAACAGATAATAGAATAAGGCTGAGATTAAGGTTGAGGTTGAGTGAAAATAATTCTTAACCTTAGCCTAAACCTTAACCTTTTAGATAAAATTATGAACAAAACTTATATTGCTTCCACAATCTTTTTGTTGATTCTACTGTTGCATGAGCCGGTATATGCCGACATCGTATATCTAAAAAGCGGTGGAAAACTTGAGGGAAAGGTAGTTAATACCACTCAGGATACATATGAGATAAAAGTAAAATCAGGCAAAGTGGTTATTAAAAAAGAAGATGTTCAAAGTATGGAAGAAAAACCAGTGGACATATCCAAAATATATTCTCCTATAGAAGAGTACAGGGAGAGGCTTTCTAAGATAGACCCAAAGGATGCCAAGGCTCATTTTCAGTTAGGTTTCTTTTGTCTTGAGTATAGTTTCTATGATGAGGCAACCGACGAGTTTAATCTGGCAAAAGAATTAGATATTTCTTTTACACAAAAGGTGGATAAACAACTTAAAAGCATAGAAGATTTAAGAGCTAAAGATAGCTATTTGAGAAAGAAAGAGGATATAAAGGAAATTGTGGAGAAAGAAGAGCAATTTGGAAAAGAAATTAGGTCTCAATTAGGTCCTATGAAGCAGTATAGCCCTGATTCCACATTTGATACCGAGGGTTTTAAGATGTATCTTGATACCTTCAAGGATGAGGATAAAAAAACAGAATATTTGAGAGACTGTTTCTTGAAAGCTCAGAAAGCCGAAAAGGAGGTTCTTCCTGAGACTAATGTTCCAACAGCAAGACAAAAATTGCTCCTTGCCCTAGATCTTTATAAGTCTGCCTCTTTTTCTAAAGAACCGGCGGTTAGTAATCCCGCTAAAGAGGCTTTAAAGAGATTGACTAAAAAACTGATTGAACCGGAGAAGGACAGGCTTAGTGTACCGATAGGCAGATTATATAAGGAGATAAATGAGTTTTTGGCAACCATAAGTATGGACGAAGCACAAAGTTACTGTAGTGGTTATCTTAAGATGGGTAAGGCCTTGGAGCAGGAGGTGGATAACCTTTCCATTAATTCAGAGGAGTCCAAATTGAAACTTGGTACTGCCTTAAACTGTTATCTTATCGTTTATAATTTCACAAATGACCCTCAAATAAAAAAAGAAGTCTTGACAAGTATTAAAAGATGTAATAAAAAACTATAAAGAAGGCAGTTGTTAAAACTATGTTTAATTCAAATAATTCATTTATAGGGCTGGATATAGGCGCAAGCGCAATAAAGCTTGTTGTGCTAAAGAGCGCCAACGGCGTTTTACGGCTAAAAGAGGCGTTTGTCAGCGAATTTGAATTTGATGAAACTACGTTAAAGGCGAAACATACCGAGAAAGCCATAGCAGAGTTAGTAAAGAGTAATCTAAAAAAAGCATCCATAGGGACAAAGAAGGTATGTGTTTCTATCTGGGGCCAGAGTGCATTTATAAGGTTTATTAAGCTCCCCAAGGTTGAGAGGAAAAAGCTTATAAAGATGATAGGTTTTGAAGCGCAGCAGCAGGTTCCGTTTCCTCTGGATGATGTTATATGGGACTACCAGATATTCTCAAATTCCACCGGCCCGGAATTTAATATCTTGCTCGTAGCCGTTAAAAACAAAGTCATAAAGTTTCTGCTGGAAGGTTTAAAAGAGACCGGCCTGGAAATTGAATTTATAGATACAAATCCGTTAGCTTGTTTAAACGCAGTGAATTATTTTTACAAAGATGCAAATCTTATTATAGTAGATATAGGGGCAAAATCAACGAATTTAATGATAAAGGAAGGCCAGAAAATTTGGACGCGTTCGATTGCTCTCGGCGGAAATGATATTACAAAATCAATCATGGTTCATTACAACATAGATTTTAAAAAGGCAGAAGAGCTTAAAAAGAAAGGCGCGAAGGCGTTATTGCCGGATGCAGGCAAGGAAATAGATGATGAGGATGCTAGTTCGAAAGAGCTATCCGATGCAATATCCCCTATATTAACCACAATAGCATCGGAGCTGTCTAATTCCATAGGTTTTTATAAATCACAGTTTAGTATGTCGAAAGACATAAAAAAAGTTTTGCTAACGGGCGGTTCGTCTTGCATTGTAAATCTGGATAAATTCTTTGAATATAATCTCGGTATACAGGTAGAACTTATAGATATAGCCAAGGATGTAAAATTTTTAGCCGGCAAATCCAATCCCACGGAAATCAGCATAAGCGGGATTTATACCTCAGCGATAGGTTTGGCTTTAAGGGGCTTTAAGAATGCCTCCCGGATAAATATAAACCTTTTGCCTCGCGAGGAAAAAGTTTTATTATCATTTAAGCATAAAGCCCCAGTAGCTATCGTTTTATTAACCGCTTTATTACTAGCGTTTTCTACATCTGGTTATATGTTTTTCTCATTAAACAGGGCCAGGTCGCTTACGCTTAAGGAATTGACAAATCAGGGTGAACAGCTAAGTTCGTACGGCATCCAGATAAACCAGCTTAATTCGGATTTAGCGGTTCTAAAAGCAAGGGTTTCTAAATTAAATGATATAAAGTTGAATAGATATTTTTGGCCGAATATTCTTGCCGAGATAGCAAGGGTTCTTCCCCGCGAGTTGTGGCTTACGGATGTCAGGCGTGAATCTTCCGCAATAATAATAGACGGGAAATCGGAGGGCTCCTTCGTTTTAATATCGGATTTTAAGGATAAATTGGAACAATCCAAACTATTCAAAAATGTAGAGATAATCTCCGCGAACCTGGAAAAAAAAGGCGCAAAGCAGGAATCAGAACAGGGCATAAGGGTCTTTACGATGAAAATGGTGCTTGAATGAAAATGCAGAACTTAAAGTTGTTTGTTAAACGCCAACCTGCCTATTCGCTTATACTCGCAGCCCTTATGCTTATCTTATTAGTAAGCATAATATGGCTTTCTATATGCGTCTTTTCTTATGTAATTTATGAGAGTAAACTAACTTTCACATGTAATCAAATAAATACGCTTAAATTTAACACGGTAGCACTCAGCAATGAGGATTTGGCAGGCATAGAGAATAAGGGTGATTCGGGTTCCGGCAATTTAAAAAATAATACTAGCGGCACCGATAAGTTAAGACAAGCCAAGCTTATTGCTGAAAGGATGGGAGATATTGTTTCAAATTTAACCACGACTTATTATAATTTGCTGGCCGAGATCGGATTTACCGGTATAGAGTTATCAAAAAAGGCAAGCGTTGAACCGCTGGATTTCAAGGACATCTTTTACAAAACCCAGATACTTATTACGGAGGAGGCTTCAAAGGCGGGATTCTTGATATCCGATAAATCATTTGGTTTTGAAACATTCGAGACTATGCTTCCCAAAAGGGAGGATCTTGGTGTACTTTATGCGCAATTGTCGTATATAAAACAGCTTATCCTGCTAATGATAAAAACCGATATGAAGGTTTTAAAAAACGTGCAGCTTGTGGCTGTGCGCGAGATAGAATCAAAAGATTCCCGGGATATAGTATTAAAGGATTTCGGTTTTAAATTCTTGGTAGAATGCCCGACAACAAGCCTTGTTAATTTTCTGCTGGATTTAAATAAATTAGATAGCCCTTTTATAGTTAATGATTTAAAGGTTGAGAAGAAAAAGGATGGCTCAAGATTAATATCCATAGATATGGATATATCAGCGTTAGAGCCCATCGTTAACGAGCCGGCTAAAATCAGTCAGCGCCTGTCAAAGCCATCAGAACCTAACGCCGCGAGTAAATTTAATATATTATTTAAAAGAGACATATTCAATAAATTCGAACTTGAGGCAGAACCTGCACAAGGGACAGCCGATAGTGGGAAAACAAAAGTCCAGCAAATTCTCCCGAGCTACAGGGGTTTTATAGAACTGCCGGATGGTACCTTGATTGCCCAGATAAATCAGCAGAACAGGACATATTTTGCGGGGAAGGGAGGCAAATTTTTAGAATATTCGGTTATCTCACTTACGAAACAGAGCCTGGAATTGAGAAATCTTAGAGATTCGAAAACCCTTACCTTAAAATACGAGCCTTTAAATAAATAAATAAATAAAGACTTTTTAAGAACTCTCATTAAATTTCTTGACACCTATTTTGGTTATATGTTATTATCATAAAAATTATATAACTTATTATCACTAAAAACGTAAGGTTAAAAAGATGACACGTCAAAAGTTTTTAATCACAATCCTAATAATTATGGTCTCGGTTAATATGTATCTGCCTGTCCTTCTGGCCGAAGAGCTAAAATCTGGCGAAATCATAATCTCAAAACAGGCAGAAAAGCAAAATAAGCCACAAAAAATAGATGTAAAAAAAGAAGCAACAAAAAAATTTAGTGATAGGGAATTACTAACTTATAAAGCGGTCAAGAAATCCGCGTCCGTTTTGATAGACGATGGCAGAGAGCTTTATAGGGCAGGTGATTACGAGAGTGCTTTGAAAAAGTATCAGGAGGCGCAGGCCCAACAGCCGCATAATCTTAGGATTGAAGAACTCATCAAAGAAGTAAAAGATGCCCAGATGAATATAGATATGGTTAAGGCCACTACCGAAAGAGAGCTTGCTGAAAAACAGCGGCTTGTAGAGGTTCAGGATGGATGGTCTGCAAAACCGACTCAGGCTCTTGAAGAATCTATCAGTGTTTCAGGAACGAAGGTATCCCTGGAGGAAATAGAGAAAAAGGCAGGTGTTAAACTTAAATCCTGCGATTTTGATAACGCAAATATAAGGGACGTGATAAATTACCTGGCCGATTTAAGCGGGATAAATATTGTATTGGATGAAACGGTGTTACAAACACCGATGAGCGTAACAGTTCATCTTAAGGATTTTACGGTGCTGGATGCTTTGGCAGTTGTGCTGAGGACAAAGGGTTTGGCGTACAGGCTTGAGGAAAATCTTATATGGATTTCTACTCTGGATAATCTGACAAAAGAGAACCTTGAAACAAGGATATATCATCTCTCGCATGGCTTGTCAAACCTGACCGCCTTTACCACATTTGACACTATTACGACCCCTGCCGGGATTAAATCAAATGATGTGGGCGTTTCAGGAATACCCGCCACCTCAACGCTTACCAATGTAGCTACCCCGGGGGGCGCCACACCGCCTACATCCGAGGTTGCCACTCTTCCGCCAACCACGATAATACCTACCATAGAGGGCGTGAAGATGGGTGGGGCGAGCGGTCCTGGGGGTCAGGTTACCATCAGCATAAAGGATATCCTGTTAAGCTGTATCATATGGCCTGATGGCTCAAGGATATTTCTAGACAACAGGACGTCAACGCTCATTGTAAGAAATACGCCCTCAAACCACACAATTATAGAAAAGATATTAAATGAGCTCGATATTACTTCTTTGCAGATTATGATTGAGGCTAAATTTGTCGAAATTTTTGTAACCGATTTAAAAAATATCGGCATTAACTGGACCCCGCAAATTACCGCGAACGGCGCTTCAAGGCCTACTACAATACCCTTTGAACGTTCGACTTCAGGAGGAGATTATTTACCCTTAAGCAAACCGTCTTCAGATTTTCCTCCCGACCCGGGCGCCGGATTTAAATATGCCGACACTACAGATTTTACTTTTGGCGTATTAGATTTTACACAATTTCAAGCAGTTATGTATGCAATAGAAAGCGATTCGAGAAATAATCTTTTATCGGCACCAAAGGTTACTACAATAAACGGCCAGGAGGCAGTAATAAAGATTGTAAGAGAGTATATCTATCCTACTAGTTATGCAACTTCTGCCGCAGAATACAATGCTGCTGGAGTAAAGGTAAAGGAATCCACATCTACACCAGGAAATTTTAAAACAAGAGACATCGGTATTATATTAAAGGTTATCCCTGTTGTGGGCAAGGATAAGAACACTATAAACCTTACCTTAACCCCGGAGGTAAGCGAACTTGGCGAGTGGAAGAACTATGGCACTGTCACTGTTCCCTATGAGATGCCATTCTTTGACTCAAGGAGATGTACCACCAGCATTGTTGTAGATAACGGCGATACCATTGTTATGGGGGGTCTTATAAAAGAAAGCTACACAAAGACCAAGAATAAGGTTCCCCTTTTGGGAGATATACCGCTTTTAGGCAATTTTTTATTCAGCAGAACCTACGATAAAAAAGAAAAGAAAAATCTGTTAATCTTTGTTACGGCACATATATTGTTGCCAAAAGAAAACCTCTAGATTCTTAATCCAACTTATTATTTCTTCCGTATTAATCAATCATGGTAGTTAGGATGGCATTTTTTGTCGGGAAATTAGTTGAGTTCGTTGAGTTACTTGAGTTTTTGAATCAGAGCCTATTGAACCCAATAAACTCTACGAACTCTATAAACTCAAAGAACTAGTTTAACTCTTGACTTTTTAGTAGCAAATATGGTATAATTAAAGAAATTAAAAAATCTTTTATAAACTTTTAACTTCTTGAAGTCATATTTG
>JAGVOB010000167.1 GCA_020052955.1 Candidatus Omnitrophota bacterium
ACCTCCTTCCAGAGGCTATATTCTCTGGTAACATCAATTATGAGTCAACGATACCTTATGGAATTATTTTGGGTAACATTTAATGTGAGTCAATTCGCTCTCCTCCTTGGTTTGGTGTTTGTTCTTCTACACCATTATACCACTCGGGTGAGCTTGACACTTTAACATACCATCTCAATTTCGGTTTAAGCAACGGTTTTTTTGAAGAAACGAACCAAAAAGAATATTTTTCTTAGCGTATATCGTTATCAAATTATGGTGCGGAGGGAGGGATGGAATACGTAAAAACCCCATTTTACGCACAAATTTCATAACCCCTAAAAACATCAACGTTTAATTGCTTTCAGTTACGTTCAGTTACCTCCAGTTACATAGACATTTTGAACAGGATTTTGACACTTTGCGTGCCAAAAGCGTGCCAGATTTTTATATATTCAGATTATAAGAAAGATTGATTATATAGCTTAAAAGTAGTATCATATACCCACTAACTCTAAAGGCGTAGGTATATGAGAAAAGATTTAGTGTATTTATAATATAAGGCAATCTTGGCGTAAGCTGGGGTTGCTTTTTCTTTTAGGAGGGATTAAAGTTATGGCAAATTTAAATAAAGCTGAGTTAAAAGAAATTGCTTCATTGAGACAAGAGACTATAGAAATGTTAAAGCGGGTTCAGATAATGTTTCGCACCAGCTTCGATGGTTTAATGAAAAACGATATTAATATCTTAAATCAAGTGCTTAAAGATGAAACAAAAATAACTGAGATTTATAATAATTTGACTACCTCAGCAATAGAGGTTTCCAAAAAGAAATTATCAAATGAGGCTCAAAGGATAATAATGGATTTGATAAGCATTATCTGTGCAATCGAGAGAATTGGGGATTTCTGCATAGGTCTAGTAGAACGGATTGAGTATAAGATTAGTGAAAAATTATTATTTAGTGAAGCCGCAGTGCAAGAATATAAGGAGTTGTGTAATAATATAGACAAGGTTTTATCAGATACTATTGAGGCAATGAAGACTAATGATAGAAAGCTCGCTAAGAAGATTTTGGAGAGTAAATCATCCCTCGATGTATTAATAGAAAAAAGTCGAGCCAACCATATAGATAGGTCAGCAAGAGGAATTTGTGATGAATGGGCAAAAATTCGGTATCTTGATATGTTGGATTTTATTAAAGATATTGTAGATCATTGTATGGAGACAGTGAGTAGAGTGATAAAGAAATGATTTCCGTGAAGTGGCAAATCTCTTCTAATTCGGTTAGATTTGCCAAAAAACGTGCCATTAATAGTACTTATAGATAGTTTATCGACGAGAAAATTTCTTGGTGCGGAATAAGTTTTCCTGACTTACTTTTATTTAATCGGTCAATGCTTTTTAACTTCTTATTTTATTTAATGTTACAACTGGTGCGGAGGGAGGGTTTTGGCGCCTTCAGCCGATTTATAGGGTGCTCACTTCTCGCACCCATCGCAAGACATGCGCTCCTTATTCGTCGCGCAGCGATTGTCTCAGGTCGGCCACC
This sequence comes from Candidatus Omnitrophota bacterium, assembly GCA_020052955.1. GTDB lineage: Bacteria > Omnitrophota > Gorgyraeia > VGKN01 > VGKN01 > JAGVOB01. The sequence goes on from JAGVOB010000167.1 coordinate 1,532, forward strand.
CGCTCGTGGTTCGATTTCACTCACCATCTTTCGAAACATCCTGAGCGAAGTCGAAGGACTGTCGCTTCGCACCACTATCGTGGCGCTTGCTTTTCCTTTCATTGGTCGGCGCTTCCGCCAAAAAATTTTGGCGAGATCTCACCAATTATCTTTATATTGGTGGACGCTCTCTTCAAATCCCCGTACATATTCAAGCAAATTGGTGCCGAGAGGGGGAGTTGAACCCCCAAAACCTTACGGTCACAGCGCCCTGAACGCTGCGTGTTTGCCAATTTCACCATCTCGGCATCATATATAATCTGTAATTATTTTTCTTTTTCTCTCAAGAAACGGCAGTTTCTTCTTATAATAAATTTTAGAGAGTAAAATTTTAGATTCATTTTTTGCATAGATTAGTATCCATGCGCGCGGCACAGCTCTTACCCTTCCTATAATTCTATAAAAACGCTTAATTTGCTGTTGTAACCAAAGGATATGTGATTTACTAGCTGATAGCAATGATATATATAATCTTTTACTCTTGGGATATATAGGATCGCGGTAGACGCGTAATGTACCATCACCATCTAGATGCCCTCTTAAGAAATCGGGGAAATACCTTTCTGGAATTTTTAACTCTGATATATTTTTGCTTTTATTTGGGCATAAGCCAATAGATAATAATTCCCTATAAAAATTTACGTTTCCAGATTGGATAAAGTAATATATTCCCTTTCCATTAGAATATCCACTTGTTTTGATAGAAATTTTGTTTTTTAATTTAAGGCATTTCTTAAATAGTTTTACCAATATCATATCCTTAGAGACAAATATTATATGTCTACCATCTTTTGATAAATTGCCATCGGTAGTTATTAGACCTATAGCATATGCTATATCAGTATTCCAATTCATATGTTTATTGCTTGTGCGTATGCCAGTTCCGCCACTTCCGCATATTCCGCATATGCAGTAGTATACTATTCTTAGATTTCAGTGTCAAATTAACATTTTCTTACTGTTTTTCCTTCCTTGCTTTTTTCTCTTAGCTATGTTATATTTTTCTTAAATGTCGAACGTATTAATCGCTACAAACAGAGAGGCAAGGTATTATTACAGTATTATAGATACATATGAAGCGGGCATTGAATTAAAGGGCAGCGAGGTAAAATCATTAAGGGAGCACAAGGCAACCCTTAAAGATGGTTTCGCCCGCGTTGAAAAAGAGGAAGTATTTCTATATAATACGCATATATCGCCCTATGATAAGGCGGGCAGATCCAACCCTGACTCAAAGAGGGTAAGAAAACTCCTCCTGCATAAGAGCCAGATAAATAAGCTTATTGGCGCGTGCTCGCAGAAGGGTTTTACTCTGATACCGCTAAAGCTGTATTTTAAGGGCGGCCTGGTAAAGGTTGAGATTGCAGTTTGCAAGGGTAAAAGGTTATTTGACAGAAGAGAAGAGATAAAGAAGGAAACTATAGAACGAGAGATAAACAGGGAATTAAAAGAGAAAGGGGGCGAAAGGTATCGACTTAGGTAAGCCGATAAGAGTGGCATGCTGAGGGTGCAAGGCAGGCCTCATAAAAAGCCTTGCAAAAATCAATAGCTGAAAACAGTAATGTTCCAGCAACAGTGGATGAGCTTCTTTCCAGAATAGGAAAAGGCATTGCCGATCCTATTACCGTAAAAGGAGTTCTTCCGCTGACAAGCGCGGTTATTCTATAACCGCCCGTTAGCCGGTCCTGCCTGTGGGATCGGATTTGACGTCGCCAGCAGGCTGGCCCCGCATATTATCCTTTAAATACGGGGTGAGATCCTAAAAGGATAGCCAGGGCCGAATCCCTTCTGTCGGAGTTGGGTTTGGCGAAATTTAAAAGGCAGGATAAGCATGTAGAAGCTTTTATTGAAATACCTAAGGACGCGAGTTCAATTCTCGCCGCCTCCACCATTTTGATTAAAACCAAATATCAAAAATCAAAATCCCCGCCTGCCGAAGCAAAACGGCGGGCAGGCAAAGTGACAATGCAAGATTTAAAATTTTTAAAACATTTTGGATTTTGGTATGTAATTTTGATTTTTGCATTTTGCATTTTGATTTTACAAGGTTGTGCGACCTCCCCCACAACCCCAACGCAAGCAATCATAGAGACTTTCCATACGATAGAGATGGATAATCTCAAATTTGTGTCTGTCAACGAATTGTGCGAGAGGCTAAACCTCCTGTATTGCTGGGACGGTTTTTCAAAGACGCTCATATTGAATAACGAAAAGGAGAAAATAACCTTAGCCGTCGGCAGTTCTTATGCGCTGATAAACGATAAGCTTGAGGATATAAAATACCCTGTAGAGATTTCGGGCGGCGCGGTAATTGTGCCTTATGAATTTACCAGGAGATTGAGTTATATATTCAATATACCGAAAGCGGAAACATCCATAGCCGCTGTTAAGGGGCCCGGCTATGGCATAAATACAATTATTCTGGATCCCGGCCACGGAGGAAAAGACCCCGGCGCGATAGGCATGGATGGCCTTAAAGAAAAGGATGTTGTCCTTGATATTGCCAGGGATTTGAAGGATACACTTAGCTCTAAGGGTTTTAATGTGGTTATTACAAGAGAAACCGACAGGTTTACCCCCCTATCCGAACGTGTAAAGATTGCAAACAAAAACCGCGGAGACCTTTTTATCAGCATACATACAAATGCCTCAAAGGCAAAAGCGGCCAGAGGAGTAGAGGTATATTATCTTTCGGAGCAGACAGAAGAGGATAAGGGTGCGGATGAAGAAACAGCAGGTGAATTAGCCGGCTTTTCGGCAGGCACAAACCCCTCATCCTTCAGTTATCTTAACTCTATATTGTCAGAGCTTATCTCTGCGGCAAACAGGCGCGAGTCAATAGAGGTAGCTAATAAAGTTGCGGATTCAATAGGCGAGAAACTCTTTATCAGAAACAGAGGTGTTAAGCGAGCAAAGTTCATAGTCCTTAAGGGCACAAGGATGCCCGCTATTCTTATAGAATTAGGCTTTATTTCAAATAGATTTGAAGAAAAAAATCTTAAAAACAGCTATTACAGGAAAATGATCGTAGACGCTATTTGCGACGGGATAACGGAATTTAAGAATAAGTATGAGGAGGTAAGTTTCAATTGAAGACAGGAGGCCACCAAAAGGCAATAGGGGTTTTTGATTCCGGCGTTGGCGGGCTTACGGTGGTAAAGGAGCTTATGAAACAACTTCCCGGTGAAAACATCGTGTATTTCGGAGATACGGCGCGCGTTCCGTACGGGACAAAATCAAAAGATACCATTATAAAATTTTCGGTGGAAAACGTTAAGTTTCTGCTTAAGTTTGATGTTAAGCTAATAGTCGTTGCCTGTAACACCGCCTCGAGCATAGCCCTTTCAAGCCTGATGTTTCATTTCAAGATACCTATAGTGGGGGTTATAAGACCCGGAGCGAAAGCGGCCGTAAGGCTTACAAAAAATAAGCGCATCGGCGTTATAGGGACCAAGACAACTGTTCGGAGCGAATCTTACGAGGACGAGATAAAACGTTACGATAAATCTATAAAGGTTATAATCCAGAGCTGTCCGTTGTTCGTCCCGCTGGTTGAAGAGGGGTTGATAAGAGATAGCGTTACAAAAGAAATGGCGCAAAGATATCTGGAGCCGCTCAAAAAAGCAAAGGTAGATACCCTTATATTGGGCTGCACTCATTACCCGCTCCTGAAATATATTATAAAGGATGTTATGGGAAGCGGCGTAAATCTGGTTGACTCCGCGCACCAGACCGCAAAAGAGGTCAGAGGTTTGATTCTAGAAAAGGGGTTAGCGAATTCACTTAGGGGAATTCCCAGGCATGATTTCTATGTAAGCGACGAGCCGGATAATTTCATAAAGATAGGCAGGAGATTTCTGGGAAAAGCCCTTAAACACGTGGAAAGGGTGAAAGAGGATGTTTGAGGTATCCGTTAGCGGGGTTTTTAGCGCGGCGCATTACCTGAGAGACTATCACGGTAAATGCGAAAAGCTGCACGGCCATAACTGGAATGTGGAGGTTTCAATCCGCAGTAAAGTATTGGACAAAAGCGGAATGGTTGTTGATTTTAAGGAATTAAAGGATAAATTAAACAAGGCACTCCTTGAATTTGATCATTCTTTTATAAACGAGATATCGTATTTTAAAAAGGTAAATCCCACCTCGGAAAATATAGCTGCGTATATTTATAAAAAACTCAAACGCCTATTCTCGCACAAAAATTTGAAGGTAACAAAGGTTTCTGTCTGGGAGTCCGAAAAAACCCACGCAACCTTCTTACCGTGAAAAAAGCGGTGGTTCTTTTGTCCGGGGGTTTAGACTCTTCAACTACATTATTTTTAGCAAGGAAGGAAGGATACAGTTGCCGGTGCCTCATATTTGACTATGGGCAGCGCCATCAAAGAGAAATTAAAGCTGCACTAAAAATAGCACGGATTGCAAAGTGCAAAGCGCAAATTTTAAAAATCGCTTTGCCCTGGCGAGGTTCAAGTTTATTAGACAAGAAGTTAAAAATTCCTCAACTCAATAACTCAATAACTCAAGAACTCAATAACCGAATTCCTACAACCTACGTTCCGGCAAGAAACACGATATTCTTAAGCTACGCAGTTTCCTTTGCAGAGGCGACGCATTCAGAAGCAATATTTATCGGAGCCAACGCTATTGACTATTCGGGATACCCCGACTGCAGGCCGGAGTATTTTAGGATATTTAACGGCCTGATAAAATGCGGAACCAAAATAGGTGTAGAAGATAAATCCGTAGTTATTAAAACACCGCTCATAAATATGACAAAGGCGCAGATTGTCAAGCTGGGCCTAAAACTAAAGGTTCCCTTTGAATGTACCTGGTCGTGCTATAAGGGCGGCAGGACTCCATGCATGTCTTGCGACTCTTGCAGGTTGAGAAAGAAAGGCTTTGATGAAACGGGCATAGAAGATCCTCTTATAAATTCAAATATCAAAAATCAAAATGCCCGCCTGCCAAAATAAAGGGGCGGGCAGGCAAAATGACACAGCAAAATCCAAAATTTAAAAGACATATACAAATGACAAATGAAAATTTAAAATCACCGAAGGTGCACATCCTAGAAATCTTTTCCTCTATTCAGGGAGAGGGCCCATATATAGGCCTAAGGCAGATCTTTGTCAGGTTTAAGGGGTGTAATTTAAGGTGCAGTTTCTGCGACACGGATTCTTTCGGAAGGTCAAGGGACCTTTCTAAGGATGAGGTTATTAAAAAGATTCTAAGCCTAAGGAAGAGATATCCAAATACCCATTCAGTATCCCTTACCGGCGGAGAGCCGCTCCTGCATTCAAAATTCCTTGCCGGGATTTTGCCGGAGCTGAAAAAAAAAGGTTTTAAGGTATATCTTGAAACTAACGGCACTCTTTGCGATAATCTTAAAGAAATTATCGGCTTGGTAGATATAGTCTCAATGGATATCAAGCTTCCGGGCACAAGTGAAGGCATGGTTTTCTGGGGCGCGCATAAGGATTTTTTAAAAATTGCGTTAAAAAAAGAGGTAAACGTAAAGATAGTCGTAAGTTTAAGCACAAAAGAAAGAGAATTTTTTAGGGCCGTGGATTTATTGAGGGGCATAGATAGGAATGTTCCCATGGTAATACAGCCTGTGAGTTCAAAAAACGGGGTAGAGCCGCCCAAGGCAAAGAGGCTTTTTAGATTCCATGATATTGCCAGCAGGTATTTAAGAGAGGTAAGGATAATTCCGCAGATACATAAGATTTTAAAAGTGAGGTAAGCTATGGGAAAGAACTCTGCATATGAAGGCCTTCAGGAAAGCATAAAAAAACTTAAAACGCCATCTATCGAAGTCTGGGAGAATAAATACAAGGATAAGAGTTATACTGTATATTTAGAGATCCCGGAGTTTACCTGCATATGCCCTAAGACCGGCCTGCCTGATTTTGCCGTTATAAAAATAGAGTATATGCCGCATAGGTTTTGTGTAGAGCTTAAATCGCTCAAGGAGTATATCGTATTTTACAGGAATATCGGCGTCTTCCATGAGCACGTGGTAAATAAAATCTTAGAAGATTTTGTCAAGGCGTGTTCTCCGGGTTATGCCTCTATAACGGGAGAATTCAATACGAGGGGTGGGATTAAGACTACGGTCAGGGCTGAATATAAAAAGAAAACTTAACATGAAGGTAATAAAGAAAGAAAGATTAAAGAGGGCTGTTGCCGGATTACTCATTAAGGCTAATATAGATTTAAGAGAAGACGTTATGAAATTACTGCACAAAGCCCTGAAGAAAGAGACAAATGTGCGTTCCCGGTTTATTTTAAAATCTATAATAGGCAATGCCGTTATTGCAAAAAGAGAAAAGATTCCCATATGCCAGGATACGGGTTTACCTGTTATTTTTATTGAGATTGGCAATGAGGTTAAAATAGAGGGAGGCGATTTAGAAGGTATTATTGATGAGGCTATCAGGGAAGGGACAAGAAAAGGGCTTTTAAGAGAATCCGCAGTAGAACCGATTTTTAACAGAAGCTATACATCTAAGAGGGCAGGGGTTATCCATCTGAAGATGGCGCAAGGCGATAAGTTAAAACTCACAGTGTTGCCAAAGGGCTTTGGATGCGAAAATAAAACCGCTCTTAAGATGTTTAAGCCTACGGCAGCATTATCTAAAATAGAAGATTTTGTGGTCGATTCCGTTAAGAGCGCGGGGGTAGATGCCTGCCCGCCGTTCATAGTAGGCATTGGTATCGGAGGGACAGCAGATAAGGCGTGCCTTCTGGCAAAGGAAGCTCTCCTTAGACCAGTTCACAGTTCACAGTCCACAGCCCACAGTAAAATCTCAGAACTCGAAAGGCGGCTTTTAAAGAGAATAAATAAACTAAACATCGGCCCTATGGGACTGGGCGGAAAAACAACATGCTTGGGAATTAAAATTTTAACTTATCCTACGCATATAGCGGGCTTACCCGTTTGCGTTAATATAAGCTGCCATGCAACAAGGAGCGCCTCTTTAATACTATGAAAACCTTAAAACTTGAGAGTGTTGAAAAAGCTTTTTTTTCAACACTCTCAAGACTGCGTCAAATAAAGGTTTTGCAACGGTCTCAACTTCCTTTAAGCAGTTCCAATATATCCGCTCTAAAGGCAGGAGATATGGTTTTACTCTCCGGGGTTGTTTACACCGCCAGAGACGCAGCGCATAAGCGATTGGCTGAGTTGATAAGAAAAGGCAAGAAGCTGCCAATACCCGTCAGGGGTCAGGCACTGTATTATACCGGCCCGACCCCTGCGCCTAAAGGGAGAGCAATCGGCTCATGCGGGCCTACTACAAGCTCGAGGATGGATGAATTTACGCCTATTCTTTTAAAAGCCGGGCTTAAGGCTATGATAGGAAAGGGCAATCGCTCCGCCGAGGTTGCAAAAGCTATAAGAAAATATAAGGCAGTTTATTTCTTAGCCCTTGCCGGTTGCGGCGCCTTGTTATCGAGATATGTAAAAAAGGCAGAGGTAATTGCCTATAAGGATTTAGGCACAGAGGCAATTCGCAGGTTAGAGATAAGAGATTTTCCCGTAATTGTAGGTGTGGATTCAAAGGGAACAAATATATTTAGGTGATATATATCCCTTGCTTTGCCTCAAAATTTCCTTGTGGAAATTTTGAGAGCGCTTTAAGCAAGGGATTAATTCCGACATACAAGTTACCTCGTCCGCCTCGGGCGGACTCATTAAAGAAGTTAATGCGATAACAGATCCCTCGCCTAAACACTTGAAGATTTCCCCCGAGGAATTCAAAGAATTCCTGGGGCTTAGGTCCTCGGAATTTCTGCGAAATTCCAGAGGGTTCGAAATCTTCTGCGTAGGCTTCGGGATTAATTCGTCCGCCTCGGGCGGACTCATTAAGGAGCTAATATGACAAGAAAAGACGGAAGGGCTAATAACGAGTTAAGGAAGTTAATCGTTAAGAAGGGTTTTATAAAATACGCCGAGGGGTCATGCCTTATTGAGCTTGGCAATACCAAGGTTGTATGTACCGCATCCGTAGAAGAAAGCGTACCTCCCTTTCTAAGGGGTAAGAATACCGGTTGGATAACGGCGGAGTACGGTATGCTTCCGCGCTCCTGCAACTCGAGGATTCCGAGAGAAGCCTCAAAGGGCAAGCAGAGCGGAAGGACGCTTGAGATACAGAGGTTAATAGGAAGGAGCCTGAGGACGGTTGTTAACACAAAAGAATTGGGCGAAAGGACTATCTGGATAGACTGTGATGTCCTTCAGGGTGACGGCGGAACCAGGACGGCGAGCATATCAGGCAGCTTTATTGCTTTAGTTGAGGCGCTGTCAAAACTAAGGGATAAGGGTTTAATAACAGGGATGCCCATAAAAGACTTTGTGGCTGCGACCAGCGTCGGAATATTAAACGGCGAGCCCATTTTAGACCTGGCATACGAAGAGGATTCAAACGCCGAGGTGGATATGAATATTGTTATGACAGGAAAGGGCGGGTTTGTGGAGGTCCAGGGAACGGCGGAGAAAGTCCCATTTGAAAAAAAAGATATGGACAAGCTCCTTATCCTGGCGAAAAAAGGGATACAGCAGATCATAAAAGTACAAAAATCAGCTATCGGAAATTTGTTATGAGCCCCGTTACTGCACATCTTAAATTACGGGATTTTCTAAATAGAGATAGATTTTTTAACTCTGCATCCATTACCAGCCTGAAGGCTGCAGTTTTTCTGGAGTGACGGGGTGAGGGAACTATTAATTGCAACAAGGAACGAGAAAAAGAAGAAGGAGCTAAAGATACTTTTAAACGGCATTGATGTTAGGATTTTAACCCTGAGGAATTTTAATGGCCTGCCGCCGATACTCGAAGATGGGAAAAATTTTAAAGAGAACGCCATTAAAAAAGCAGTGACATCCGCCAGGCTGACGGGCAAATTTACTTTAGCCGATGATTCCGGCCTTGAGGTTAGCGCGCTCGGGAACAAGCCGGGCATATACTCTGCGAGGTTTGCAGGCAGATATGCCAACGACAGTAAGAATAACCTAAAACTTCTGAAGCTGTTGAAAGGAGTTCCGTTAAAGAAGCGAAGGGCCCGGTTTGTGTGCAATATTGCTATTGCCGATAAAACAGGCCTCATTGCTGCCACACAGGGGAGTTGCGGGGGTTTGATAGGTTTTGAAATAAAGGGAACTCACGGTTTCGGTTATGACCCGCTGTTTATTATCCCGAAGTATAATAAAACATTTGCCCAATTAGGCCCGGATATAAAGAACAGGATGAGCCACCGCTTCAAGGCGCTCAGGCGAGCAAAGAAGATTATCTTAAGATATTTCCAAAGAACCCCTTAAATTTTTCCTTAAGTATCTTATCAAGCCTTATCGGATTAGTAGTATATTTCGGCTCTTTCAGGCTTCCCGTTATATGAATTTCCCCCATAAACCTTCCGAGGCTATCCAAAACGAATGACTTTATCTTTTCGCCAACGGTCTTATTAACAAAATTCTTTTCAAAAGAGGTAGTCACTGTAAGATCAATATTACCGCTGAAATCAAGGAAACCCCTTATAAGCAGCGTAAGCTCATCGCTTGTAAGCAACGTATCGTCCGTAGAGATTTTTCTGTTGGCTATCTCAAAGTTGGAAAAGGCCTCTTTGAAAACTATTGTTTTTAGGTCCGGCATAAACAGGATATCCGCAAGGCCTTTTAAAAATGATACCTCCCAGAGGTTACCGTTTAAGATTTTAAACCAGCCTTTCCCTTTTATCACATTGATATCGTTTGCGTTGCCGTTTATAAGTGCCTTCAGGCTTAAAAAACCCGAAATATCTTTTTTATTTAATTGGGTATCCTGTACGAGCTTGTTCAATTCCAATCCGCTGATGTCCACGTCCAAATAATAGGGTATGTTATCGGTGATTAAGTCGAAATTTCCCCTCAAGAACAAAAGCCCGTCGTAGGGCTTGAGGTTGAACACCGGGATATTTAATTGCCTGTCTTTAAGCCTTAAATCCGCGTAAAGGTCGCTTACCTTAAACGTCAGGAAACCTATCTCGTCGGATTTTACCTTTAATCCTATTTCCCAGTCCTTCCAGGATGCGCCTTCCCCTTTTGAAAAAACGGTCAACTTCGCGTTACCGCGGATGTTATACCTGTCATAAAAATCCGTTATCTTCGGAAAAAATCTTTTTAAATCCGGAAGCTCAAGCCATATATCCCCATACATATTAAAGGAGGGTATGGAGAAATCCGATATTTCGCCTATGAGACGGAAGCTTGTCTTATAAATCTTACCGTCAAACTTTGAAAAACTCAGAGTATTATCCTGCAGGGTGCACCGGGTTTCGATATGAAGTTCCTCGGAATTTAATGCGGCCGTGATATCGGGCTGCCTGAAGCTGTTTAATTCCGCGTCAAACTCATAAGATTTATTATTAAAATTTCCCTTTAGCTCGCAGTTAATAAAATCCTTCTTCAGCGATAAAGATCCGTTTATTGCCCTGAACGGCTCGCTAATTCCCTTACAGGTAAGCTCAGCGTCATTTAGCTTTATATCAAGGGCATAGTAAAGATTTTTTCTATCCCTTATATTGCCGTTTAAGAGGAAGTTTAAGGAGGCGCTTCCCGCCGTAAAGTCGATTTTTTCAATTTTATTCTTTATATTTTCCGGTAATAGCTCTTTCTTATTTGCAAGATTTATTTCGGAATTCATAAGAAGCTTTAGAGAGGGATTGCTGAAGTCTTCAAGGGTTCCGCGAAAATAAACCTTGTTCCCCATGACGTATCCGCTGAGATTTGAGGTAGTCAAGGCCTTTTGCGCAAATACGATATCCCCGATTAGCCGGTATATTGAATTTATATAAGGAATTCCGCCTATATTCACATTCTCAATATAGGCGTCGCCTGAATAAGAAAAGGGTTTTCCCGTGTATTTTACCGTGTAAAAATTAACCTTTGCAGAACCAGAAACCTTTATATCCTCTTTGTTTATCTCGGCATTCTTTAGATATAGATTTGCGCTTGAGAAGAGGTTTTTATCCTTATCCAGTGTGATTTTTAAGGTAAGGTTAAAACGGCCGTCGTTAATACTAAAGGACAATTCTTTTTCTAAATATTTTAATATAGTTACGCATTCCACATCCTTGGTAGTTATAACGGCGTTTAGACTCTTTTCCTTCAGGTTATAAAAGCCGTAGGAATATATCCGGGCGGCGCAATCTCTGCCTGCCGTTAGAGTTATGCTGAAGTAGAGGTCCTTTTTAGCCATAAGGGTAGCAGGGTTTACCGTTATTGCGGCATCGGGAATTTCAATGAACGGCGTGTTGGCGTCCTTATAGAATACGAGGTCTTTTAAAACGAGGCCCCTGTGGCTCAGGTAAATGCGCCCGAGCGTTACCTCTTTAGACGTAGCCTTCTTAAGCTCCGATATTATCTTCGGCTTTACCTTTTCCGGAAGGACTTTTTCATTAAGGTACCATCCCCCTAAAACCAAGGCCAAAGCAATCGCCACTAACAGAAAAAGGGATGTTTTTAAAAATAATCTTCTTCTTCGCATATAGCAGGATTATACACCACTTTTCGGATTTCATCAAACAAGAGATTCTTTTTGACTTTTGGCGGTTGAGTTGATAAAATTAGACCACTTAATGAATTCCTATGCATTATGTATATATTCTGCAAAGTTTGAAGGACGGTAATTTATACACTGGTTATACAGCTGATTTAAGACGTAGAATAGAGGAGCATAATAATAAAGCTCAACGTTCAACACATAACCGTGCACCATTTAGGCTAATATACTATGAAGGATGCACAAGTAAAGAAGATGCCCTTGCGAGAGAAAAATACTTAAAAAGTGGTAGAGGTAAAAAGTATATTAAGAACAGAGTTAGATATTTTTTAGAGGATTTGGATAGGGGGCGTGCCCCGTTCCAAATTCTATAGGATATTCTACTGCGTTTAAAAGTTAACAAGAGAGGATTATAACAGATTACGTGGTGTAATTAATAATTTGGAACGGGGCGTAGCGCAGTTTGGTTTAGCGCGTCCGCCTAAGGCGGAAAGTCGACAAAATATGTTTTATGCTTATGTATTAAAAAGTAGAAAGAATGGTAAGTTTTATTCCGGACATACAGAAAACTTAGAACGAAGAATATCGGAACATAATACCAATAAGAATAAGAAAAATTTTACCTGTGTTAATGGTCCTTGGGATCTTGTATTTTTTGAAACTTTTAGCTCTAGAGCTGAAGCTATGAAGCAAGAAAAATTCTTTAAGACCGGCAGAGGTCGTGGATATATAAAAGAGAAGGTTAATTAATAAATTCGGGGCGTAGCGCAGTTTGGTTTAGCGCGCCTGCTTTGGGAGCAGGAAGTCGGAGGTTCAAATCCTCTCGCCCCGACCAGATATTACTTGGCGAAATTTTTGACGAAAGAGAAGAATTTTTAAAATCTTTTTGCGCCAAAAGTTTTTTATCGTAACTGCTTTTATATAAAGA
>JAGVOB010000030.1 GCA_020052955.1 Candidatus Omnitrophota bacterium
CGTCACAAAAGTGCCGTCCTTGATTACGTAGATTAAGAATCCGATTACACAGATTAAATATACCGACGAGACAATCTGTGTAATCTCTTTTAGAAATCTATGTAATCATAGGCTGGAATGAGTTTCGTGACAGCCTAAGGTAATTAATTTTAGGAGGTAAATAGAATGGATTGGAATTTAACTGAAGATCAAAAGCTTGTTAAAGAAACTGTAGGAAAAATTGCACAAAAGGAGTTAGCCCCAAGAGCGGCAGAAGTTGACAATACCGGCTCTTTCATCTGGGACGGACTTAAAAAATTAAGAGAGTCGGATGTATTAGGGGCAATAATTCCTTCTGAATATGATGGAATAGGAATGGATACTTTATCTTTTGTCTTGGCCATAGAAGAAATCGCTAAGGCTTGTGCTTCTACAGCATTGGCAGTTGTTTCGCACAGTATATGTTCGTATATTATCTTATGCGCTGGAAATGATGAACAGAAGAAGAAATATCTTTCGAGTATGGCAAAAGGAGAAAGGCTGGGTGCTTTTTGTGTCCATGAGCCTAATTGTGGTTCTAATGCCTTAGCCCTTGAAACAAGAGCCGTATTAAAGGGAGATGAGTATATTGTTAATGGTTCAAAAATATTTATCACTAATGCTCAAGAGGCGGTGATTTATGCGGTTTTGGTACGCACCGATCCTTCTAAAGGACCTCAAGGGATATCTATGCTTATCATTGAGAAAGAATCTGAGGGTTTTTCTTTTGGTAAGAAAGAGGAAAAAATGGGCCTTAGAGGGGCATCTAGTCGAGAATTATTTTTCCAAGACTGCCGAGTTCCTAAAGAAAATCTTTTAGGAAACGAAGGAGAAGGCTTAAAGGTAGTTAGTCAAGCAATCATCGGATTTGGATTTTACGGGGCAGCTGCTATATCATCAGGACTGGCTCAGGCTGCTTTAGATGCTGCTTTAAAACATGCCAAAGAAAGAGTAATTGCAGGAGAGCCTATAGGTAAAAATCAGTTAATCCAAGCAAAAATTTCCGAGATGAGTTTAGGCGTGGATACAATAAAAACCTTTCTCTATTTAACAGCCTCAGGAAGAGATACGAATTCTCCTTCCATTGTAGATGCCTTAAAAGTTAAGCTCCATGCTTCTGAAACGGCAATAGAGGTTACGAATAAAGCTCTGCAGATTTTTGGTGGCCATGGTTATTGTGGAGATTTTCCCATTGAGCGATACTATAGAGATGCGCGTGGGCTCGCCTTGCATTTTAAAACTACGGAGTTACTTAAAACAGATATAGGTAAAATGCTTATAGGTTTATAATCCCGGATTTTGCACGCTTCGCAGGAAAAATCCGCCCTGAGCGAGCGCGAAGCCTACCTTTAGGTAATGCGAGGGGCCGCACGGCCAAACTCGAGGAGAGTTCGGCCGTGCTTTGCCCTGAGAAATTCGTAGAATTTCATCAGGACTGGTCCTGGGCAATCTTCCAGATTGACCAGGGCGGGGTATCCCAAAATTTGGGATAAAACGTCTTTTTTAAAAATTCCACTTGAGATTCCCCAAAAGTCTTTATGGAATAAGACAAAATTTGCCAGCTGGCGTATAAATTTTGTCTATGTCTTGAAAGCTTTCAAGACGCAAGCAAAAAATAAACGACAGCTGTCATTTTTTGCTTGACATTATCGGTAATTATTAGTATCTTATAATCACTAAATTCAAAGGAGGGATGCAAAAAGTGGGTGTGGCACCCACTTTTTTTGTTCTAATCCAGCAGGATAGACCATCCTGATACCTTTAGAGGATGGGTCTAATTGACTTATCTTATTGAAAATATTATGGATACAGCAGAAACAGAAAAAAGTATTAAGGATTTAATAGAGCCGGTTTTTAAGAAAAAAGAAATAGAGCTTGTCGAATTATCGTTAAAACGCAAGCCTGGAGGGTTTAATCTTATGGTACTTGTTGACAGGCCGAACGGTATAACCGTTGCTGAATGTGCAAAACTAAACGGAGAACTCGGAGCTATTTTAGATAATGAATTGCTTATTCAGGAGCGCTATATACTTGAGGTGTCTTCGCCCGGATTAGACAGGCCTATTGTTAGCGATAACGACTTTAGAAGGGCGCTTGGCAAGCTTGTAAAAATAGTCACGTCGCAGAGCATATCAGGCTTGAATGTTATTGTAGGGACCCTTAAGGAATTCAATTCTGATGAGGTAAGGGTTGCACTTGAAGATAGGGGAGAGATTGTAATACCGAGGGATTTTATCTCAAAGGCTAAACTGGAGATAAGGTTTTAAATAAGGAATGTTAAATGAACCCCGCACCTTCTAATAGACGAGCTGTGGATAACGCGCGAAGGAGCGAGGCAGAACCATCATATTTTTAATAAATAGCTTGGTTAAATGGTTATAGTAAAAAATAGAATAAATCAAGAAACTGTTTTGACTTAAAAAGGAGAAGGTGCGGGGTGAACGGTGAATTATTATCAGTTTTAGAGCATTTAGAGAGAGAGCGCGGAATAAGCAGGGATTTGCTGATAGGAGATGTAGAAGCGGCTATCGCCTCCTCCGCCCGCAAAATATTACAAAACAAAGAGAATATAACCGCGAAGGTTGACCGGGAGACAGGCGAGATACGCCTATTCTCTAATGAAGAACAGATTAACGTGACTCCCGAGGGGTTCGGGCGGATTGCCGCGCAGACGGCCAAGCAGGTGATTATTCAGAAGCTGAGAGAGAGAGAACGCGATGTAATATATGAGGAGTTTAAGGACAAGATAGGAGAAATAGTAGGAGGCGGCGTTCACCGCCTTGACAAAGCCGGTATGATAGTTGACCTGGGTAAGACCGAGGCCATAATTCCGCGTAGCGAGCAGTCCCCTAAAGAGGAATTCAGGCAGGGTAATCATATAAGGGCATTTGTTATAGACGTGAAGAAAGCTCCAAAGGGTGCGCAGATTATCCTCTCTAGAACGCACCAGGGATTTATAAGGAAATTGTTCGAGCTGGAGGTGCCTGAGATTTTAGAAGGCTTGGTAGAGATAAAATCTATCTCCCGCGAACCGGGAAGTTGTACCAAGATAGCCGTATATTCCAAGGATGCAAAGATTGACTGCGTCGGTTCTTGCGTAGGAATGAGGGGTTCAAGGGTTAAGAATATTGTACGAGAACTTCAAGGGGAGAAGGTTGATATTGTGAGGTTTTCAGAAGACGCGCAGGAATTTATTACAGCTGCGCTAGGACCGGCTAAAATAACGAGCATAAAGTTAAATAAAGAAAACAAAAAGTCGGAAGTTATTACCGCAGATGACCAACTTTCCCTGGCCATAGGAAGGCGCGGGCAGAATGTGCGGCTTGCAGCGAAACTCACCGGATGGAATATTGATATAAGGAGCCAATCAGAGGTTTCAAAGGCATCAAAAGAGGCGGAGGAAGAGTTGCTTTTAGTAGACGGAGTGGGTCCCAAGCTATTTGATGAACTTAAGAAAAAGAACTGGGACTCTGCAAAAAAGATAGCCTTGTTGACCATAGAAGATCTGAAGACTTTGCCGGGGGTTGGGGAGAAAAAGGCGGAAAAGATTTTAAAATCCGCGAAAGAGTTAATAGGAGCAAAAAATAAGGTTGAGACTAAGGCTGAGGCTGAGAAAAATAATACTTAACCTTTAGATGTATATTGAGATGATACGATAACAGATCCCTCGCTTAGGCAGTGCCAAAAATTCCGTTGAAATTTTTGGTGTAAGCTCGGGATTAATTCGTTCGCCTTGGGCGGACTCATTAAGGAATATATATGCCAGTAAGAGTTTATGAACTTGCAAAACAGCTGAACATGTCAAGCAAGGAACTGATAGCTAAGCTCAAAGAGCTCAAGGTTGAAGTTAAGGGCCATATGAGCTCTATAGACGATGAGACTGCCGGTATTGTTAAGGAAGAGCTAAAGCCAAAGCCTAAAGAGAAGATTGAACTGAAAACGCTCCCGCCTCAGGAAGTTGTTGTTAAGGCCAACGAGCTTAGATTGAAGTTGCCTATTTCGGTGAAGGACCTCTCTAACAAGCTTTCGCTTAAGCCAAACGATATTATTAAAACACTTATTAAGCATAATATATTTGCAACAATAAACCAGATGCTTCCTGAAGAAGCAGCCGGTCTTATCGGAAAGGATTTTGGTTTTGATATAAAACCTCTTCCTACGGAAGAAGAGGAGATTATAGAAATTCATAAAAGAGAGGATGACCCTTCCAAGTTGGTCCACCGGGCTCCTATCGTTACATTTATGGGCCATGTTGATCACGGGAAGACATCCCTTCTCGATGTAGTCAGGAAGACAAATGTTACCGAGAGAGAATCAGGAGGTATTACACAGCATATAGGGGCGTATGAGGTAGCGCTTGGAAAAGGGCATATAACCTTTCTGGATACACCGGGCCATGAGGCATTTACCGCCATGCGCGCAAGAGGAGCCAATATTACGGACATAGTAGTGTTGGTAGTTGCGGCGGATGACGGCATAATGCCACAGACTATTGAGGCTATTGACCATGCCAGAGAGGCAAATGTGCCCATCGTGGTAGCTATAAACAAGATAGATAAACCCGGCGCAGATATAAGCAAGGTAAAGAAGCAGTTAGCCGAACTTAATCTTGCTTCCGAGGACTGGGGCGGCAAGACCATAACGGTGGGTGTTTCAGCCAAGACAAAAGAGGGGGTTGATCATCTTCTTGAGATGCTGCTTTTGGAGGCTGAAATGCTTGAGCTAAAAGCAAATCCTTCAAGATTGGCAACGGGGGTTGTTGTTGAGGCCAAGCTTTCAAAGGGAGGAGGCCCTATAGCCACTGCTATAGTTACAAACGGTACCTTAAAGGTTGGCGATATCATTATTTGCGGGAGCCATTGGGGAAAGGTACGTGCAATGATAGATGACAAGGGCCACCGCGTAAAAGAGGCGCCTCCGTCAAAACCTGTTGAGATATTAGGGCTTTCCGGAGTGGTATCAGCAGGCGAGGTAGTCTACTGCGTCGAAGATGAAAAAAAGGCACGCGATATAGCTCTAACAAAGCAGGAAAAAAATAAGGAAAAAATTGCTGTTTCCGCTAAAAGGATAACGCTTGAAGAGCTGTATCGGCAGATAAAGGAAGGAAGTATAAAAGAGTTAAAAATAATCGTGAAAGCAGACGTGCAAGGTTCCGTAGGGGCGTTGAAGGATTCTCTCCTTAAGATACCATCCAAAGATGTTCAGCTTAAAATAATACATTCTGGAGTTGGGGACATAAACGAATCCGATATAATGCTCGCTGCGGCGTCGAACGCAGTTGTTATAGGTTTTCATATTCAAATATCCCAGGAGGCAGAGGCGCAGGCCAAAGAAGGAGAGGTTGACGTAAGGTTATACCGGGTAATTTATGAAGCTATATCGGACGTAAGGGCAGCCATGGAGGGATTGCTTGAGCCGCATATAAAAGAGTCCTTGCTTGGCAGGGCAGAGGTGAGACAGATATTTAAGATATCGAATTTAGGGCAGATAGCGGGGTGCTCTGTCACAAAAGGAACAATTACAAGAAATGTACCCCTCAAGGTTTTAAGAGGAGACGATATAGTTTTCCAGGGTAAGATGTCAAGCCTGAAGCACCTGAAGGATGATGTGCGGGAGGTAAAAGAGGGTTTTGAATGTGGCATAGGCATCCCTGAATTTAAGGATATCAAGGTCGGCGACATCATCGAGGTTTACAAGATAGAAAAGATTGCGAAGAAGTTAGAGTGAGAAAAAATGACAAATGACAAAGCACAAAATTCAAAATAAATCCAAAGAACAAATACCAAATATTAAAACATATACTGCTCCCCGTTAACTAACTGATGCATTTTAGGAGAAAATGAAGAAAAGGATTCTAAGCGGGATGAGGCCGACCGGGCCGTTACACCTGGGGCACCTTGCGGGGGCGCTGGAAAACTGGGTAAAGCTTCAGGATGAGTACGAGTGTTTCTTCATGGTAGCAGACTGGCATGCTCTTATGAGCGAATACGAGGATCCGTCAAAGATTTCTTATTATATATATGAGATGGTTTTGGACTGGTTAAGCTGTGGGATAGATTTTAACAAGAGTACTATATTCGTACAGTCAGATATTCCTGAGCACCTGGAGCTGGATATGATACTTTCTGCGCTTACGCCTTTAGGTTGGCTTGAGAGATGCCCGACATACAAGGAGCAGATGAGGGAAGATAAAACAAGGGATTTGTCCACCTATGCTTTTTTGGGATATCCTGTGCTGCAGGCAGCTGATATATTGCTGTATAAAGCTGAAAGAGTTCCTGTCGGCGAAGATCAGAAGGCACACCTTGAGTTAACAAGGGAAATAGTCAGGAGGTTTAATAATCTATATGGAGAAACCCTGGTTGAGCCAAAGGAAATATTAACCAATACTCCGAGGCTTCTAGGGCTAGACGGCAGAAAGATGTCAAAAAGCTTTAATAATTATATAGCCCTTTCAGATTCACCGGAAGCAGTAAGAAAAAAGGTATCGGGCATGTTCACCGATCCTAATCGTATAAAACTTTCCGATAAAGGCCATCCTGATAAATGCAATGTTCATTCTTACTACAGCATATTTGCGCCAAGGGTTAATGAACCAAAGGTGGATTTGGGTAAACTTGAAGGAGATTGCAAGCAGGCGCGTATAGGCTGTACAGAATGCAAAACTAAATTAGCGGATATGCTGGTTAAATTTCTGTCAAAGATCAGCGAAAATAGAGAGAAATTTGAGGTACAGAATATTAAGGATATATTGTCAAAAGGGACAGAGAAGGCTAGAAAAGTTTCCGGGCAGACCCTGCTTGAGGTGAGGCAGGCAATGAAGTTTATTTTAAACTGAAGGCTTTCTGCAAAAATCCATGACCTACAAAGTAAAGCTCGATGTATTTGAAGGGCCATTAGACCTTTTACTCTACCTGATTAAGAGGGAAGAGATAAATATCTATGATATACCCGTAGCAAAGATTACGGAACAATACCTTGAATATTTAGAGCTTATGGAGATGCTGGATTTAAATATTGCTGGAGAATTTCTGTTAATGGCGGCAACCCTCATGCACATAAAGTCAAGGATGCTCCTGCCTCCGGAAGAGCTGACGCTCGAGGAACAGGAGGAAGCGGATCCCAGAGCCGAGCTCGTAAAAAGACTGCTTGAGTATAAAAAGTTTAAAGAGGCTGCCGGTGAACTGGCCAAGAGAGAGTCTACGGAGCGCAGTATATTTACGAGGAAAGCTTCCGATGAAGCTGACCCGGCAACAGGCCAATATTTTGAGGCGAGCCTTTTCGATCTGATATCGGCATTCTCCAAGATATTGAAAAAGTTACCGAAAGAGGTATTCCTTGAGATTATAAAAGACGAGGTTACCGTAGAAGAAAAGATTCACGAGATATTTCACAAACTCGTTAATGAACAGGCACTGTATTTCTCCAGTCTCTTTAAAGATTTCAGCTCTAAAATAGAGGTTATAGCTACCTTTTTGGCGGTCTTAGAGCTCATAAGGCTTAAGGAGATATTGATAATGCAAGTGGGTTTATTTGGAGAGATACAGATTAAAAGGAACATAAAAAAGATAGAACCTACGGCAAGCAGGCGTTAAAAAAATAAAATGGAAGGTAAAAAGCTAAAACGCATTATAGAAGCAATCCTTTTTGTCAGTGAAAAACCTGTTATGCTTACAGAGCTAAAGGATGTTTTAGAAGAGGTTGATATAGGGTTAATAAAGGAGACTCTAAGCAGCCTTAAGAGTGAATACGAGAGCCTTAACGGGGGCCTGAGGATAAATGAGGTTGCCGGCGGATTCAGGATGGCTACCGAGCCATCTCTTTCAATATGGCTTAATAAATTATATAGGAGCCGCTACACTGATAAACTTACAAAACCCTCCCTTGAGACGCTATCAATAATAGCCTATAAACAGCCTATCACGAAGGCTGAGATAGAGCTTATTAGGGGCGTAAACGTCGACGGGGTTATAAACACATTGCTTGAGAGGGAGCTTATAAAGATTGTCGGGAGAAAAGAAACGATAGGTAGGCCTATACTGTACGGTACAACGAACCAGTTTTTAGAGTATTTTGGCCTTAACTCGCTTTCGGAACTTCCTAACCTGAGAGAATTTGAGAACATAGACTTAGGGTTATTGGAAGGCCAAAACCAAAAGGAAGTAAAGGATGAGCCTGCAGAACCTGCGAAAACAGATCGATAAAATTGATTCTATTATATTAAAGCTTTTAAATGAGCGCATTAAAATAGCTCTGGCAATAAAAAAGCTTAAGATTAAGAATGGACTAGAGCCATACACACCCGATAGAGAGAAGGCCTTGCTTGAGCGGCTTACAGAGCAGAACAAAGGCATATTAAAGAAGGATTCCGTAATTGCCATCTTCAGGGAGATTATGTCAGCCGCCTTAGCCGTAGAAAGGCCTTTAAGGGTCGCGTATCTTGGTCCGGCAGCCACTTTTACGCACCTAGCATCGTTAAAGAAATTTGGCAGTTCTGTTACATATATTCCCCAGAATAGCATCTCGGATGTATTTAGCGAGATAGGGAAGGGGTGCGTCGATTACGGCGTAGTCCCTATAGAAAATTCGATAGAAGGTGCCGTTAATCATACGCTGGATATGTTCATTGACTCAGACCTGAAAATCTGCTCGGAGATCTCACTTACCATATCGCATAACCTGCTTTCGAACACATCCATCAAGAAGATAAGAAGGGTCTATTCGAATCCGCAGGTGTTCGGGCAGTGCAGGAGCTGGCTTGAGGCGAACCTTTCTAACGTCGAACTCATTGAGGTGTCAAGCACTACTAAGGCGGCGGAGCTTGCTTCGAAATCAAAATCTGCCGCTGCCATAGCGAGCATTGTTGCTTCCAGAATATACAGGCTTAAGATAATTGCCGAGAGAATAGAGGATTACGCAGATAACGTTACCAGATTTCTTGTTATAGGTAATTCAATACCGAATTCCACGAGAGAAGATAAGACATCCGTAATGTTTTCTATAAAAGACAGGGTTGGAGCCCTGTATAATATGCTAAGCCCTTTCAAGAAAAATGGTATAAATCTTACAAAGATTGAATCAAGGCCTTCCAAGAAGAAGGCATGGGATTATTACTTCTTTGTGGATTTTTTGGGTCATGTTTCTGATGCTAAAGTAAAGAAGGCCTTGGATGAATTGGCAAAGGAATGCACCTTTTTTAAAATTCTGGGTTCTTATCCGGTCAGCGAATGAGCACCGAACCCAAATTAAACGCTATTCCAAGAGACGCATTAAAGAATATAAAGCCTTATGAGCCCGGAAAACCCCAGGAAGAGCTTAAGAGAGAACTGGGTATAGGAAAGTCCATTAAGCTTGCCTCAAACGAGAACCCTCTAGGCCCCTCAAGGAAAGCCGCTAGCGCAATAAGAAAGGCCATAAAGAGATTAAACCGCTATCCTGACCCTAATTGTTTCAAGCTAAAAAAAGCACTTTCGAACAGGCTAAAGGTAAGGGAGGATTCAATACTGATAAGCAACGGCTCAGACGAAATAATTGTGCTTATGTTACGTGCTTTTGTCAATGAGGGCGATGAGGTTATTGTGGGTTTTCCCACATTCTTAATTTTTGAGATACAGTCTATAGCCCAGGGCGCAAGGGTGATAAAGGTTCCGCTAAGGGACTTTAGATATGACGTGTGCGGCATGCTATCGAGCATTACACCTAAGACCAGAGTAATTTTTTTAGCAAACCCCGATAACCCGACGGGTACATATGTCAACAAATACGAGCTTGATAATTTTATTAAATCCGTGCCGGAAAATATTATTGTCTATCTCGACGAGGCATATTTTGAGTTTGCGCAGGCAGAGGATTTTCCCGATTCTCTTGGCTACCTGAAGGAAAGATCGAATATAATAATAACAAGGACATTTTCAAAAATATACGGGTTGGCCGGGCTCAGGGTGGGCTATGGCATATCCAGCCCTGAAGTTATAGATTGCCTGAATAAGGTGAGAGAGCCCTTTAACGTAAACTCGCTCGCACAGGCAGGGGCCTTTGCCGCATTAAAAGATAAAAGGTATGTTGAGCGCACCAGGCAGCTAATAAGGGAAGAAAAACAATTTTTATACGAAGAATTTAACTCGCTTGCCCTGAAATATATACCCTCCGCAACAAATTTTATACTTGTTGATACCGGTTTCGACGGAGTCCTGATATTTAAAGAGTTGTTAAAACAGGGTGTTATTATCAGGGATATGAAGCCATATAAATTGGATACATTTATAAGGGTAACAGTAGGTACAAAACAAGAGAACAAAAAATTTATAAGGGTATTTAAGGAAGTATTGAATAAACTGAGAAGTTCTTAAGTTTAAAGTTATAAATGACAAATGACAAAACTCAAATAACAAATGAATTTCCAATGCCTCAATATCCAATTTGCCAAGTTTTTTGGTAATTGAATAATTAGTAATTTATTCGACATTTTTTCATTGAGGAATTTGACATTATAGTTAAGTTATCACAAAA
>JAGVOB010000158.1 GCA_020052955.1 Candidatus Omnitrophota bacterium
TGTCAGGTATAACATCGTTACTCACCCCTTTTTAGGGTGAGTATACCTGACATTTTCTATTTGCAGAATACTGACATTATTATATTGCGTCTACATTAAAGCGTTATTTACTTGACAAGACACCATTATACTAACCCGTCTTATTCTTGTTCTCTTATTTCTTCAACGGCAATATTCCCGCCATTTCGCCGATTACGTTCACCAATTCCGTATTCGCCGGAATCACGATCTTCGCGTTATTGGCTAAAGATTTCTCTACTGCCTCAAGCTTGCGCAATACCTGGGCATTACCGATAAAATACTTTTCCGCTGCTTCGTTTAACAGGCGGATTGCCTCTGCCTCGCCCTCTGCTTCCAGAATCCTCGCCTGCCTGAAGCCTTCCGCTTTTTTAATCTCCGCTCTTTTCTGGCCGTCGGCTGCGGTTTCCGTGGCAGTAGCAAAATCCACCGCTGCGATTTTTTCATTTTCCGCCTTAACCACCTTGTTCATTGTTTCCTGCACATCCTTGGGCGGATCAATTTCTTTTAATTCTGTGCGCACAATTTCAATACCCCAGTTCGAAGTCTCCTCCATTAAAGTTTTATGCAGCTCTGCATTAATCTTGCCGCGCTCGCTATTTGCGGATTTTAAAGTCAGGGTACCGATAATATTCCTGAGCGTAGTCCTGGCCAGGTTTACAATCTGATATTGGTAATTAAAAACATTATACTGGCAGCCTTTGACGCTTTCCTCGTCTACCTTCACTTTAAAATAAACCTGGGCATCCACCTTGGCATTAAGATTATCGTTGGTGATGATCTCCTGAGGCTCAGCATCCACCATTTTCTCGGTGATGTTTATCTGGTACATCTTATCTATGCCTGGGATAATCCAGTTAAAACCGGCATTAGCAAAAGCGCGGTATTTTCCTAATCTCTCAATTAACCCGCGATGAGTAGGCCTGACAATCCTTATTCCTGTAAAAAATATCACAATTACCACCATACCAAGTAAATAAAAAATATTCATCTTACTCCTCCTTTTTTGTGTAAAAAATAGAGACCATTTTTTAGTTCTTGTAGAAATAAATTTAAATAGAACCGCCCCCTATTTTCCTCGGTTTGCATTTTCCCCATTTTCTCATTTCATTTTCTCCTATTTTTTTACTTTTATCAGTTTTTCAAGATACAGATATCGTTTAATTTTTTTTGTAGATGTTTTTTCTAACTCTTCAGGATGAATCTTAAATCCTGAAATCCTTTTGTAAGGGGGGAGATGTAAATTTATTTTTTTTACTTCATCATTTATCAGTAATTCTATCTCTTGTTCTGTCTCAAATTTTTTATGTGTCTTCTCAGTATGCAGGTTTATTGCTTCGTAGTCAGGCACAATCAACGAATGTATTTTCTCGCCCTTATCTTTTTCAGAAATATGTATTCCATAAACCATTGACTCAGAAATAAATTCCGACATATTTAACTTGAACTCTAATTCCTCAGGATAAACATTTTTACCACCTGATGTCACAATCACATTTTTCTTTCTACCTGTAATGTATAGGAAACCTTCTTTATCAATATACCCGAGGTCACCCGTATAAAACCAGCCATCTTTTAAAACCTCATCTGTTGCGTCAGTATTTTTGTAATACCCTCTCATCACAATTGGTCCTTTTACCAAAATCTCACCGATACTGTCTTCGTTTGGTTTATCAATTTTTGTTTCAATTTCCGGAAGTGGCAATCCAACTGAATAATAACTAAGATATTTTAATGTGCTAACCGTCACAACTGGCGATGTTTCTGTCAACCCGTAGCCCTGTAAAATTGTAAGCCCTAAACTATCAAATGCTTCCGCGATATCACCTCTTAAAGGTCCACCACCAGAAACAAAAAATCTTATTGATGATAACCCTGCCTTCTTTCGCAAATTCTTAAACACTCTAAAGCCGATTTTTTTATTCAACATTTTTCCTGTCAGTTTTACTATACCCATACTTGATTTGAAAACCATTCTTACAGGGAACGATTTTTCTTTTACTGCCTTTATTATTCCTTCGTAAAGTTTCTCAAATAAAAGTGGGACTCCAAGCATCACTGTTACATTTGTTTCTTTAATTCCAGCAAGAATACTTTTTGATTTCAAACTTTCCGCATATGTGATTGTCGCACCGTTATAGAGCGGGGTAAGAAATCCACAGGTGCATTCAAAAACATGATGGAGGGGAAGGACTGAAAGCAGAGTGTCATTTTCATCAAATGCAATCATCTGACTTGCAAGTTCAATATCAGAAATTATATTTTTATGAGTAAGCATTACACCTTTTGCAATACCTGTAGTTCCTGAAGTATATAAAATTGAAAGAACATCGTCAGGTTGTAGTTTATGTGTAATATGCACTTTTGATTCCTCGCCAAGTTTCAAAAATTTACGTAAAGGAATTACAGCTTCATCTTCTTCAACTAAATCAAAACATACTATTTTTTCTAAACTCTTTACAGTATCAAAAATTTCTTGAGTGTTCTCAAAATATCTCTTTGATGTAAATACAATTTTTGTGCCTGAATGATTGAGAATATATTCAAGTTCACTCGGACTGAGTTGGGCATCAAGCGGAACAACAATACCACCGGCCCTTGAAATGCCAAGATATGCAAAACCCCACTCAGGCCTATTTTCAGAATATACCGCGGCCTTTTCACCGTGCACCAAACCATTTTTAATCAATGCATTTGAAATGTTATCAACATTATTACACAAATCCTGATATGTGTATTTCTGATACACATCCTCAACCTTTATTTGCATTACAACTTTTTTAGCAAACTTTTTGCAACTTGCCTCCAGCATTTCTAAAACGGTCTTATATCCGATTCTTTCTTTAACAACATAATCTTTTGGTGTTAACATAGTATTGACACCTCTTCGCAGAAAAATTGATAAAGGGGACAGCGCCCTTTCCCCCTGTTTCATTTTATTCCGGCTCATCATCCCTGCTTGCAACTAAATTGCAATATTCACATTTAGGACTTGCGGGAGGAATATTTGCTGATAATAAATTTACTGCGTCTGTAAATATCTTCTTAGCAGGCTCAAGGCTGGTCTCTATCTTTATCGGCTCAACGTGAAACCGCACCATACCTCTTTCTTCCACCTCTAAGGGCCAGTAATATGCCAGATAAGCCAATCCCTTTGTCTTGTATCCGCTTGCTTCTAATATCAGGCAGTAACAGTCAAGCTGTGTCTGATAGTATTTCCTGGGATCCTCTTTTAACTCTGAGCCTCTTGTTTTGTAATCCAAGGGGATATAACAGCCATCTTCAACAAGGCAGTCGTCCAGTGCGCCTGACAAAACAGCATTTAATGCTTTATCTTCATAGCGCAGGTCAGTCGCTCTCCAGCTTCTCCATTTCTCCAAAACTGCCATGTCAGGGAAAAGGAGCCCTGCGACTTTACCGTTAATCTCCGGCGGCAACTTACCGTCTATCCGGTATTTATCAAAGTACTTCTTTATAACCAAATCCATTCCGCCCGGCAAAGACGGAAAAATCCCTCTTGGCCTTTTAATATTCTTCACCTTATCCAGCCAAAAACATCGCGGGCATTCAAGGAAAATATTTAATGCTGACGGGGAAAGTCTGTATTTCGGCATTAGATTATTTTAAAATGGCGCTGTCCCTATTTTTATATATTCTAACACTTTAAAGCATTTTACTCAATCAATTTCCGCCCCTTGAAACCCTTAATAATATCCCAAAGGGCGCTTTATAAATGACTCTGGCCCCTTTTTCCCCCTATAGTTAGTCTTCCTGCCTCTCCAATTGCTTCTTATACCATTTTGTTATTTCGCTTTCTTCCTGAATAGAAATTTTTTTGTCTGATGAAATTCCTGGAGCGTACCCCTTGACGCCTTCTTTCTTTTCTAAATACATCGGATGATAGACCTGCGCACCGTAAACCCTCCGGCAATTATTAAAAGGGTAAATCGTGTCGTTTCTATATAACATTAATTATCCCGGTATGTTGCAGCTTAATTATCTTATCCTCGGCCTGGGTTTAGATAAAGCCTTCCATAACTCCTCGGGCTAAGCCTGAGGTTTCCGTATGGCTCATACTCAAGCGGCCATTGTTATGGCCGCGGATGTATAAAACGATTTTTTTAAGCTATCGATGAAACTGTCCGAACCTAATATGTATATTAGGCAGAAACGACACTAATATACCCGAAGTTGGTTAAGCAAGGGGCAGCCGATGGTCTTTCCTGTAATATAAGTACAACATTGTTATACAAATATTACAAGATAAATTTTAATCCTGCCTTTGGCGGGACGAGAGGTTAATTCTCCGTAGCTTGCTGCAAGATAGTTCATTTATCTTGTTTTAACATTTTAACCGTCCAAATAATAAAGCCTCCCACTAAGCGGCCATTGTTCCACTCGTTTAGTTCGAGACTTTGCTGGCCGCGAATGTATAAAAATACCTCTGATAATGATGTTAAATTTTATTTTCTTGACAGAAAGATTTTTGTAAATATAATAATTATTGTTGTTAATAAAACTTAACAGATGTTAAGTAAACATTACAAAGATGGCTATAGAAAAAAGTTTAGATACTATACTTAATTCAAAGTCCAAGATTGCAACTATCCGCTTATTTGTTTCTAAGACCGCTGACTTTAAGGCGTCTGGGAGAGAGATAGCAAAATTGATACACATCTCTGCCCCAGCTACCCATACCACTTTAAAAGAGCTTTATGATCAAGGAATTTTAAAGTTAGACATTATTGGTAAACAACATATATATAGTCTCGAAAGCAATAATAGAACGGTTAAAGAAATATTAAAACCTATGTTTAAAAAGGAAATCTCTGTTAAAGATGAAATTAAAAACTATTTGATAGAACAAATTAAAGAAAAAAGATTAAAGAACAAGATAGTCTCTCTTATCTTATACGGCAGCCTACAAAGAGGACAAGCCAGCAACAAGAGTGATGTTGATATCGCTGTTATAATTAAAGGTAAAAAATCTAAGGAAGAAGTTGAAGATAAATTTTTAAATGATATTTCAGTTAATTTTAGCGAATATTTTAACGCCCATCTAGATGCTTATATTAAAACTAGAGAAGAGTTTCGTATAAGGCTTAAGAAAAATCTTCCCCCGGTATCAACTCTTATGAAATCTTATTCTGTAATCTGGGGAAAAGAACCTCTGGAGATTTAATACTATGGTGCCAAAAGAGATTAAAACAAAATCCGAAGACCGCTCTGCTGCAAAGGATTACTTAAAAAAGGCTATGGATAATTATCAACAAATGCTTTCTGCAATACAATCAAACAATTTTAATGCTGCATCCACCTTAGCCCTCCAATGCGCCATCTCGTCTGCAGATGCTATATGTGTTTTTGAAAAAGGGCTTCGTTCTATTTCACAGGACCATTTTGACGCGTGTGATTTAGTCAATTCTTTGCCAATTGAAGAGGCTAAGGAGAGAAGTAAATTGCTTAGAAAAATAATTGCCAAGAAAAATTTGATTCAATATGAAAGACGTAATATCTATCAGGCAGAAGCCCAAGAAATAGTGAAGATAGCTACAAGGTTTTATCAGTGGGTAAAAGACTGTTTACAATAAAGCCTTCCATAAACTCCTCCCAAAAACCTAAAGTATGCTATGATACCGATATGGCTATCGCTATAGAAAAGATCGTATACCCCGGAAAAAGCCTGGCAAGAATAGGCGGGAAAGTAATTTTTACTGACCAGGGATTGCCCGGGGAAACGGTAGAAATTGCTGTTCTCAAAGAAACAAAAAAATATACCCAATGCCTAACGACTAAAATAATCACCCCTTCGCCTGAGCGTCAGATTCCCAGTTGTAAACATTATCAAGCTTGTTCCCCCTATCAATACATAAACTACCCTTACCAGGTTGAAATAAAAAAACAGCAGCTCCAGGAAATCCTCTCCCGGCAGCTTAAGATTGATTCACCTGGCCTTAAATTTCGCAGTAGCGAGCAAATCTGGGGCTACCGGAATAAAATAAACCTTAAAATAATCTGGAAAGATGAAAAGCCCCGGCTTGCCTACAATCTACCTCAAGCTCCTGACAAATTCATCCAAGCAGATGAGTGCTTTCTCTCCCCTCGGACTACTAACTTATTTTTAACTGCATTCATTGAAACGATTGCCGTAAAATCCCTTAGGACTGTAAATGAATTAGTTGTAAGAGAGAACGCTAAAAACGAACTATTAGTCGCTATCTATCATGCCCCTTCTTTAAGCATAAAATCTGCATCTTGCGCCTTTAAAGACCTTTCGAAAAGATTTCCGATTTCAGGCCTTATTCTTATCGACATAAATACGCTCGGCAAGACTGTTCTTTGGGGCAATGACTTTTTTAAAGAAAACATCGCAGGTATCGACCTTTATATCGGAGCTGAATCATTTTTTCAGGTAAATACCAACATGCTTTCGGTCTTGGTTGAAGACCTGCAAAACAATTTAGATCTAAGCGCTGATAAGGTGCTGGCTGATCTTTATTGCGGAATAGGGACGTTCGGCATCCTCCTATCAAAAAAGGTAAAACGCGTGATAGGCATTGAGGCGGCTATTGAAAATTTCTTTTTTACGGAAAAAAATATTAAACTAAATAATATAAAAAACTTTGACGTTCGTTTATGCGACTGCAAAGAAGCCATAAACTCGCTTCTTAAACAAAAAATAGGCCTGGCTATTGTCGATCCGCCCAGAAAAGGCATGGATATAACTATATGTGATGCTCTAGCACAAGACGGGCCTCCTGCCATTGCATACATATCCTGCAACCCTGCTACCCTTGTGCGCGATCTCAAAATATTACTATCCGCTTATGAGATAAAAAATATATTTTCTTACGACTTTTTTCCTCACACCCCGCATATAGAGACCATGGTCCTGCTGAATAAAAAATAAGCGTGGAGCCCCACGGGTTTATGGTTCGACTTCGCTCACCATCCTGAGCATGTCGAAGGACACTTGTGGCACCTTTATTTTCGGTCTTCTGCTCGCTGGGTGGAATCCCGTCCGAATGCCATTTATCCACTTACTTCATAGCCGTGGCATTCTGGATGCGGGGTAAAAATGTACATCCGCCGTTACAGGCGCGGTTTCATCTATTCAGGCAACCTATAAACTAATTTGAAATCCTATAATAAGCGTTTCTGCCCTTTCCTACAAGCTCAATCAGCTTTGCGTCTATTAACTTGGAAATCTCTTTAAGCATTGCTTGGCGCGTTATGCCAAACATATCTCTTAACTCTTTATTGCTAACTTTGCCTTTCTCTTGAATCCTCTCTAAAATTTTTATCTGCTTCTGAGTTAATTCTATTCTCTCCCCATCCTCTATTTTCGGAGTAAGCCCTATTTTTTCAATAAAGTCTTTAACCTTGTCTATGGAATATAAAACGCCGTCCGTAAAATACTCAAGCCACTTGGTAATATCGCCTTTATCTGTCTGGGCTGTTTTTAATGCCGCGTAATATGCGAACCTGTTTTCGTCATAAAAATCATCAAGCGCAAAAAATCTGCGATGATCGAATCCGCTTTTATATACGGCCATGCATGCCATTAACCGGGCTGTCCTGCCATTGCCATCAACAAACGGATGGATCCTTGCAATTTCGTAGTGGACAATTCCTGCAAGAATAACAGGATTAATCTCTTTTATCTTATCCGAATTGAGCCAATCCAGAAACTCCGATACCAGCCGCGGTACATCCTTTGTCTTTGGGGGCATATACTCTACAACTTCCTTAAAGCTTGTTCCATCGAAGATGCGCCTGCCTACAAAAACCTGACGATCCCTAAATACGCCGCAATCTTTTTGATACCGCAGAGTGCCGGTAGTTAGGGTCTTGTGAATCTTGAGAAAGAGATTAACATCAATTATTTTCTTGTCTGCATACTTGGGAATTGAATCTAATGCCTTGAGATAATTCAAAACTTCGTCTTTATCTTTTGCTGTAGCTGTGATATCTTTATTTTCTGCTAAGGCGGCAACTTGCCCAAGCGTTAAGTTATTACCCTCAATGCTCGTGGATGAATGGGCATTATGAATTCTGGCTTCTTTTTTTAACTTCAGTTCCCATTTAGGGATAAGCTTCGCCTGTTCAATAACTTCTCTGCCCGCCATAATCCGGGAGATATTATTAAGGATTTTATTGGTAATCTTATAGTTCGGCTCAAATGGCATGATACTATTATAGCAAATGACAACCTAAATGACAACCTAAATGACAACCGATTTGTTTTGCATTATTATTTACATGTTACGCGGGATTAAAAAAGGTGCTATTAAAAGGATTAAGGTAACTGTTATCCCTAATACAAATATTATAACTACATATTTTGGGAAACATTTTGACCAGTAGTTTCTTTTATTTAGTTCCTCTTGAGATAAATTTTTAGCACTTCTCCAGAATAATGCTAAACAAATATAAAATAAAGGATTTAAAACGATAGCGCCAGATATTCCAGAAAGTAAAGTAAATAAAAAATTATATTTCGATTTTACTAGAGGTGTTGTAATGGCGTAAAAAACAGAATACCAAAAGAGAACTTGTGCAATTATAAAATATATTTTTGATTTTTTGGATGATTTATTATCCATTTGCTTCTCCCATTTTTATTATGTTTTATCTAACGCTTGATATACGAATCTTTTGCGATCAGCGATCAGTAATAAAACTAACACTTTAATTACACGCTATCCGAAGTTCGCCTGAGCGTCAAGGTTGCCCGAAGCGTATTGCAAAAATATCGGAGAGATTTTTGCAATACGCTTCGGGATGAATTTGCCTGCCTTAAGGCAGGCAAATTTTAGCTGCCCCGCGTGGACTCCGCTTCGCTAGAACCAGTCGTCCTCGCTTACGCTCGTACTCCCCTGATGACTCATTAATAAATGTTACCGTAAGGAAATAGTTGACTCATCGGTTCTTAGAGTAAGCAACAGCAAAAATTGCTTTAAGTTTTCTTTCAA